>JAIOTL010000029.1 GCA_021106775.1 Planctomycetota bacterium
ATAAGAACGATTTATAAACCAGTCATCAACTGAAATCTTGAAAGCGGTAATGCCAACGCGAGGGTTATTGCGTTTGTCAATGCCGGTGTATGCAAGCGGGTATATAAAATGCTGCGAAATAAATCCGCCTTCCCCGCCGCGGGATGCATAATTCGTCGCAAGACCGTCACCTGAACGCTCATAACTCAGTGTATCACCGAAACCGAGGATAACCTCGAACCAGCTCGTAACCTGCCAGTTAAACTGTGCTTTATCAACAATTATGAAGTTCGTTCTGTCCTGTTCCCAGTAAAAACCTTCAGGGTCGCTTGTATATCCGTTTTCTTCCGTAAATGGTTTTTCCGCGTCATATTCGCGATAGTATCCGTCGGTTGAAACCATGTTATGCGGAACAAGTAATCCCACAGAGCCAAGCGTGCGTTTGCCGTCAACGAATTCAAGCGCACCGTTGAAAAAGAAGTCCTCAAAAACTTCAGTTTTAGCGAAAAAACGCAGGCGCATAGGTGATGCTGAAACCGTGGACTTTGTACCGAGATTCTGGATGTAAATGTATGTAAGCCTGAAGCCGAATTCGAATCTGTCCAAAAAATCGGCATCAGTATAATTTAGATTCGGTATAGTTAATAAATTGTCGGTTTTTGCATTATTGGTTTGGACAATAGGTTTCTCAGCATCTTGAGCGAACATTGCTGTCTGCAGAAAAACGATAATTGCAAAACACACAATAACTGATTTGAAATTTAATCTCATTTTTTTCCTTAAAGTTGAAAAGTCGAAGGTTAATACAACATGCTACCTCTGTCAAGGACTCTGTATGAGACAGCTTCGGCAATGTGATGGGCGAGAATGATTTCGGACTGCTCAAGGTCGGCAATTGTGCGCGAAAGTTTCAGAATGCGGTTGTATGCACGAGCGGAAAGTGACATTGAGTTCATAGCAGCCTTGAGAAGTTTTTCGCTTTGCTCGTCAAGTTTACAAAACTCCAAGATTGCCTTCTCTGTCATCTGAGAGTTGTTGTAAATCTTGGCCTGAATTCCTGTGTTTGCGGAGTAATTAACATGCTCAGTGTCTGCAAAGCGCTTTTCCTGAATTTTACGCCCTAGTTGAACCCGATGCCTGATATCCTCGGAGGATTCAAGCTTGATATCCGAACGAAGTTCATCATAATTCACGACTCCAACCTCGATGTGCATATCAATGCGGTCGAGAAGCGGACCTGAAATTCTGTTCATGTAAAGCTCAATCTGCCTGTTGCTGCACTTGCACACCTTTGTAGGATGCCCACGATACCCACACGGACAAGGATTCATCGCTGTGATAAGTATGAAATCCGCAGGGAAAGTCAGGGACATCGAAGCTCTTGAGATGGTAACTTCGCGGTCTTCAAGCGGCTGACGCAGAAGTTCGAGTGTATGTCTGTTAAATTCGGGCAATTCATCGAGAAAAAGTACGCCATTATGCGAAAGTGATACTTCGCCTGGTTTCGGATGCGAACTTCCACCGACTAATCCTGCATTCGAAATTGAATGATGAGGCGCACGAAACGGACGTACCGTAACCAGAGGAAACTCTCTGTTTGTAAGTCCTGCGACAGAATGTAGTTTGGTTGCTTCGAGCATTTCACCGAGTGACATTCCCGGCAGAATTGACGGCATTCTTCGAGAAAGCATGGTTTTACCTGAACCCGGAGGTCCAATCATAAGTATGTTATGTCCACCGGCAGCGGCGATTTCAAGTGCCCGTTTCGCAGTGTCCTGTCCCTTAACATCCGCAAAATCATGTGCCTCAACAGATTGCTTCGAACACAAATTTTCAAATGAGAACTCCATAGGTTTAATTTCGATTTCATTATTCAGATATCCGACAGCTTCAGTTAAATGGGACACGGGTATAACGTCCAATTCGTCTATAACCGCAGCTTCTTCAGCGTTTTCAACCGGTAACATAAGTGCTGGAATGCCTTGTTCCTTAAGTTTCAGGGCGATTGGCAGACTTCCTTTAATAGGTCGGATTCTGCCGTCAAGAGCAAGCTCCCCGATAATTGCTGTTCGCGAAAGTCTCTCCCTGTTAATTATACCGTCACCAGCTAAAGACCCAATTGCAATAGGTAAATCATATGCTGGTCCTTCTTTTTTTATGTCCGCTGGTGCAAGATTCACCGTGATGCGCTTATTTGGGAAATTGTATTCAGAATTAATTATTGCTGAGCGTACTCTTTCTTTTGCTTCATTAATCGATTTATCGGGAAGTCCGACAATCAGCATGCAGGCAATGCCTGGTGCACAATCAACTTCGATTTCCATGGATAGAGCGTCAATCCCTAATAATCCCGCGCTGTTTATTTTAACTATCATATTTGTTGCTTTTCGTAGTCAGAATTTAACTTTCTTACGATTTAATCAGATAATACTGAATATGCAATAAAAAACCGCTGACTAATCTGCCAGCGGAATTTAAAGCAATTTTATGCAACTTCTAGTAATTTCGGATTATTCGTCTTTGGAATTACCACCAAGTTCCCAGCGAACGAATCTTGAGAAAATAATATTTTCACCAATTTTCGCATTAAGCTGGGTGATGACTTCACCGACAGTCAGTTTGTCGTTCTTCACGAATGGTTGTTCAAGCAGGCAGTTATCCTTGAAGAAAGAATTTACTTTGCCTTCGACAATCTTTTCGACGACATTCTCAGGTTTGTTTTTAATCTGAGCTTTGTAAACATCTTTCTCTTTTTCAATGATTTCTTCTGGCACTTCGTCTCTGCTGATAAACCCAGGGTTTGAAGCAGCAATGTGCATGCAAATGTCGCGAAGTGTTTCGTGGAATTCTTCGTTTCTTGCAACAAAATCAGTTTCACAGTTCATTTCTGCCATAACGCCGATTTTATTTCCGTGAATATAATTGCTGATAACACCCTGTTTTGTTGATTTACCGGAGCGTTTCTTCGCATCAGCCTGTCCTTTTTTACGAAGAATATCCTGTGCTTTGCTCACATCGCCATTAGCCTCTTGCAGCGCACGTTTACAGTCCATCATTTTCGCGCCTGTAATGTCGCGCAATTCCTTGACGAGCTTTGCAGGAATTTGCTCTGTCATGTTAAGACTCCTTAAGAATGTAATTTTTTGATTAATTTTTTAGTCTGATTTATCGGTTTTCTTTTCTGCCTTAGGTTTTTCTGCAGGTGCTTTTACCGGTTCAGGCTTTTTTTCAGCTTTTGTTTTTTCCGCTGGTTTTTTCGCAGG
>JAIOTL010000242.1 GCA_021106775.1 Planctomycetota bacterium
CCGTTCGCACCCAGAATCCCGACAACATCGCCATCAGCAATACTCATGCTTAACTGTGAAAGAATATTTCTCTCACTGCGGATGAATGATATATTATGTATATGTAACAACGTCGATTTCATGGGAATCTTATGTCAAATCCTTTACTTATCATTTTAGGGCAGAACAATCTTCGCAGAATCGTCAGCCTGACAGAAGATAGAATAACACTTGGACGTGGTCCTACCAACAATATTGTGCTTCCTGACGAAAAACTTTCGCGACATCATTGCGCAATCAGGAGGAAAAAAGGTGGTGATTTCGAGATTGAGGATCTGAAATCGCTGAACGGCACAAGGGTCAACGGCAAAACTCTGTACAAGAAAAAGAAACTGATGTTCGGTGATACAATTGTTATCGGCGGAACAACCCTGATTTTTGAGGCTGAAGATTCGCCGTTACTTGATACACAAGCCATCGAAGCGTTGAACGAGCCGAAAGCAAAAGCTTCAACAGCAATTTTAACCGGGCTTGAAACGGAAATCCCCGGAAAAGACGGGACATCAAAGCGTGGGACGATTCTTGGCGATGATGACGTTGTCGCTGTCGTAACTGACGATTACACTGCGAGTCTGAAGAAGAAAATTGCTGGATTTCGGAAGGTTTTGAACATAAGCAAGAAGATTAACTCAGAATTGAAAACTGAGACTGTGATTTCTGCGATCGTTGATTCTGCAATTGAAATTACCGGTGCTGAACGCGGATTTCTGATTCTGAAAAACAAAAAGAAAACATCATCTGCTGTTCAGTCGAAAAAAGATACAAAAACCGGAACTTTTAAGATAGAAGTCGCGAGAAACCTCGACAAGGAAAAAATTACTCAACCGACCAAGCGTATTTCAATGACGCTCTTAAAGCGGGTGATGGAGGAAGGTTCGACTTTGTTGACTGCGAATGCTCAGCATGAGGGGGCACTTTCGGAAGCACAGTCAATTCAGAACCTGTCAATTCAATCGGTGCTTTGTGTTGCATTAAAATCTTCGGACACAATAATAGGTGCATTGTATCTTGACCATCGCTTTCACCAGGATGCTTTTGACCCTGATATTATTGAAATTGTTGAGGCTTTCACGGAGCAAGCGGTAATAACGATGGAAAACGCACGGCTTATTGAGATGAATGTGCAGCGACAGCATGAGCTTGAGGAAAATTCGAAGAAAATCGAACAATTGAACGCTGAACTTCAGGAGCGTTACGAGAAGCAGACTGCGGAACTTGCAGCAATCCGTCGCAGCGGGAAAAACAAAAAGGATACCGAGTTTATTTCCGGGTTTCCGGGAATTATCGGCGAGTCACCGAAGCTGCTTGAGATATTACGCAATCTTGAGAAGGTTGCACCGACTGATTTGTCCGTTTATATACAAGGCGAGCCAGGAACTGGTAAGGAATTAATCGCGCAGGCACTGCATCATAATTCCAAGCGCAAGGATATGCCTTTCGTTGCTATTAATTGCGCAGCATTTACAGAAACTCTGCTTGAATCGGAACTATTCGGGCATGTCAAAGGTTCGTTCACTGGGGCTAGCGAGGATAGGACAGGTGTTTTTGAGCAGCCGAACGGTGGAACTTTGTTTCTGGATGAGGTTGGCGAGATGTCTCAGAATATGCAATCCAAGCTTTTGCGCGTTCTGCAAGATGGTGAGTTCAGGCGTGTTGGTGACAAGAAAAATCGCAAGGTTGACGTGCGCATTGTATCAGCATCAAACCGTGACCTTCAGGAGATGCTAAAAAGCAAGGATTTCCGAGAGGATTTGTATTATCGTTTTGTTGCAGTCAAGCTTGAATTGGCACCATTGCGCGAACGTCAGGAAGATATTCCGCTTCTTGTCTCATTTTTCCTCGACAAAATCGTTGATAAACATGAAATTGTGAAACCAAAGATTAATAAATCTGCTTTGCAGTCAATTTTGCGTTATTCATGGCCCGGAAATATACGCCAGCTTGAGAACGAGATAAAAAAACTCGTTGCGCTTTGCGATGAGGGCAAAATAACAAAAGATGATCTCAGCCCGGACATCACATCGGAAAGTAAGACTCATGCTGAGACCTATGCGATCGGCAACAGAACTCTGCACGAACTTGTGGAAGACCTTGAGAAAAAGCTAATTACTGAAGCGTTTGAGAAGTACGGCACAAATAAATCAAAGGTGGCGGAGATTCTTGGGCTTTCCAGACTTGGTTTGCGCAAGAAAATTGAACGTTACAACCTTGAACTCTGATTCGTATGCAGCTGAGTTGTCGGAATTTGAATGCTGGTTTTGAAAAATATAAAAACAGAATTTATTCGATTTTGCTCGTCAAACTTTTGATAATGACGGATTCGCCTGGGTTTAGAGACTTGTGACCGCCTATCGCAATGAAAATATCGTCGCTCAGATACTTCGAGTATATTATCGCGTTGTCGTCAATGTACTTGTAAACCTGCACCGGTATAAAATTAGTTTTCTCAATCAATACATCATCCGCCGCGCCGAAAGTGTACAAAGGATGAATAATTCGCTGAATTTCACATATAAAATTCGCGCCATCCTTTCTGATAATAGAATTTGCCGGGACATTGAAGGCATTTTTAACAATTCCTTTGGGTAGTCTCGTTCTGGCAACGATATTTCCAGGAATCATATCCGGATTTAAGGTGATTAATTGTCCCTGAGGAAATGAAGGCTGAAGGTTTAGCATCTTCAGTGCTGTGCTATATTTATCAAGCTTCGCAACATCGATTTTTTTGTTTGCCAACACAGGAACTTTCATATTGCTGTTATCGAATTCGATTTCAATTTTGTATGTTCCAGAATTGCTAGCATTTGCAGAAATACCAGTTATAACGCCTTTCTCATCAAGGGTTTTATGCCCAATATCAAGCGTTGAGACCTTTGTGCCTATGCTCAGATAGGTAACGTCCTCAACTGCAATCGATGCAATAAAATTGAGTTTGGATAAATCAGCAATCTCGGCAATGACAGTGTTTGCGTTGACAAGCTCGTTTTCCGTCTGAAAATTAAGCTGGGTTATTATCCCTGAAAATGGGGCGATGAAAACGGTCTTTCTCAAGGCAGATTCAGCATTCTGAAGAATTGCTTGTGCCTGAAGTTTGAATGCCAGTGTGGTCTTTTTTGATTTCTCCGATAGTTTCAACACATCCTCGGTGATTTCATTATAGCCGTCTTCGCTGAGTTTCTTCTTGTTGTCATAATCACCGACAGCATAGTCATAATTGGCTTGAGCGTTCATGAGAGCAGCCTGAGCGTTGGAATAATCAGCAACTGCATCCTCTTCATTAAGGCAGAAAATCAAATCACCCTTTTGAATCCACTGTCCGAGCCTGACATTGATATGCGTAATCTTTTTATTGATTTCACTTTTAATTTTCAGTGTTTTTAGGGGCTTCGCTCTCCCCTGAACCCAGATATAATCATGAATATCACTACGTTTAAGCGCAATTGCATAAACATTCTTGAACTTCGCTTTTATTGTTCTTTTTAACTCAAGGTTATCATTTTCAATTACTTGGAATTGTGAAGAGACCAGGTATAACACGAATATTCCTATGATAACGATTGGAAGCCATTTGAGAAATTTGTTTGCGAACATTGTCGGAATTCCATTAAAATTTGTGTTGTACAGATTATATAATTTATGAGTAACATTGTGAACAGATTCGATTTTAATAATTTGCTCATTATATTTGAACCAGTGCTTCGATTTAGGGTAAAAAAGGATAAAAGACTTGATATCAGCGTTTTTTTTGGTAAATTCTCAATCTTTCATTCTTTAGATTTAGCATGGATGCATGTTTTTTTAAGGATTTGAAAGATAATTCGGGCGTGTAGCTCAGTTGGTAGAGCAATTGACTTTTAATCAATAGGTCACAGGTTCGAGCCCTGTCACGCTCACCAGTAAAAACAAGGGTTCAAGAGTTTCCGCTCCTGAACCTTTTTCATTTTTCTCACAAATTTTCTCACATTTTTTTATTGATTAAACATTTCTTACTTTTTCTCACTGAGAAATATTTCTGAGAATTAGTCTATTTTATTTCCAAAATACTAAGATCAAGTTACGAATTCAAATTGTATCGGTAAAAAATTAGTACAGTAGTTATCTCACATTTAAACAGTAGTATATGTGATGTTGCGGTACATAATGTAAACCTGAGTTTAATAATGCAATTAGTATTTACAAATTCTGATGTAAAATCAATTTTACATTTTTTGGGAGACATTGATATCCAATGCATTGGAAGAGAATTTCAGATTTTCAAATTAATAAAGAAGTTGGCATATTTCTTGCTAATAGTTGTATGAGGAATTTCTCATAATTGAAACTGGATCTGTTTGTCATAACGATCAAAGAAATTGTAAGCGAAAATTAGCTGATGAAATGCTAATCAAATGCTAAAGGTCGATTTTAGACATACATTCCTGATTCTCTTTCAATCTTTATAATTTTATATCTGAAAATGAGTGTATGGATGCACTCATAGTGTTGTTCAATTTTTATAAGGAAAATTTTGAATCTAAAAAAGAATGCGTTGAAGATTCAGGAACTATATGAAGTGTTCCTGAAAAGAAATGACAGAAAAGAA
>JAIOTL010000469.1 GCA_021106775.1 Planctomycetota bacterium
ATTTCATCAATTCCGCAAGCTTTTTCGAGGTTTCAACAATTTCATAACTTCTTGGGCTATATTTCACTATCAGCCATTCATTCTTAATGCTTTCCATGAGTTTTTTTCGTTGTGTGTCAAAATTGGAATCCCGTTGAAATGTAGATTTAAGCGATTTTTCGAGAAGCTCGATTTTTAATTTGAGGATTTTACCTTCTTTGACTTCAAGAATTGTGTAACCGGTTTTTTGTATCTCGCTATCAGCATTGTTGTAACTTTCCTTTTTACCTTCGAGAATGTATTCTCCTTCGCTTTTCATCTCCATTGTCATTGTTTTTACGAATTTCATATCCTTGTTAAGCACATATTGTAAGTCATATTTCTTGATTTCAGATTTTTCTTCCTGCGAGAAAATGTTTGCAGAATTTAATCCCATTAGAGCGAGTAAAACAGCAAAAATAGCAATCTTTTTCATATCAACCTCTCATTTTAATAAAAAGCGAAAATTTATATTCGTAAGTAAATCAATATACAATATTGTTCAGTGAACTTCAGCAAATTATTTCTCATCAGCTCCTATTTTCCTCAGCTCCTAATGATTTCTCAAGATTTTGAATAAGTCGCCGTTTTCTTTCAACAGGATCGACTTTCGAGAATTTTTTCATGCTGAATTCCTCTGGAATTTCCGCCAAAAACCTTGAAGGTTTCGGATGTTTCTCTCTTCCGCGATCAGTCCTGCTTATTGCATACATCAAGGTTAGCGAATGCTGAGCCCTGGTCATTGCAACATAACACAACCGGCGTTCTTCCTCAATGCCTGATAAACTTTCTTCAACCGACTTGCTGTGTGGGATGTTGCCGTCCTCAAATGCCGGTATAATCACGTTTCGGAACTCAAGCCCCTTTGCGGAATGAATTGTAATCAACAGAAGGTTATTTTCCTTATTTATTTCATTGTTTGCAGAATTTTCGTCCTCTTCGTACAAAGAGATGCGTTCGAGATACCCCGCCAGAGTACGCTGATGGTAAGGAACTCGTTCATCTGATATGAAATTTTCCGCAGAATCAATCAGATGAAGGATTCGGTCGTATCGATTGTCGGCATCTTCGGGATTTTGTGCTTCGGAGTCAATCGCCCGTCGCAAGTTCAGCCCGTCAAGGAGACTTTCGAAGGTTTTGCGCAAAGTTGTTCGTTCGAGCATGGCAGCGGTTTCAGCAAGGAGGCTGTAGAAGAAATCAAGCGATTTTCGTGCGGAATTTGTGATTTTTTCGTGGGGGGAGTTTAGAAGTTGCTTGCCGGCAGCAAAAAGTGAGCATTTCTGACTTCCCGCGATTTTTTGGATTTTGTCGAGTACAACTTTGCCCAGCCCTCGTGAAGGATAATTTATCACGCGCAGAAAAGCGATATTGTTGGATTCGTTAATCAGAAGCGTCAAATATGCTGTAAAATCCTTAATTTCTTTCCGCTCGAAGAATTTCTGACCTCCAATAATCGTGTATGGAATCTCCGCTTTCTTAAGCTCTTCCTCGAATACGGGCATATATTTCCCGGTTCTAAAAAGAATCGCCCAATCGTGATATTTTCCACCTTTTTCATGATAATTTCGGAGCATGGACATAATCATGCTGATTTCCTGCAACTCGTCCTCGCAGCCCAGAATGCGAACTTTACCTGCTTTTCCTAACACCGATTTAAGCCATTTGGTGCGTCTGCGCGGGTTCTCCTCCACAACTGCTGTTGCACACTGCACAATCTCATCTGACGAACGATAATTGCGAATCAAGTTAACAACCTTGACATTGGGACCAAAATGCTCCTCAAAGTTCAGGATATTCTCGATTTTCGCACCACGCCACGAGTAAATCGACTGGTCATCGTCGCCAACCGCGCAAATATTACGCTCATCGTTACAAATTAGACGCATCATCTCGAATTGCACGCTGTTTGTATCCTGATATTCGTCAACCTGAATGAATCGGATGCGTTTTTTGATTTTGGCGAGGAAATCGGCATCTTTTTTGAGAAGTTCAAGCGTTCGCAGAAGCAAATCGTCGAAATCGAAGGAATTACATGCCATCAGAGCGTTTTCGTAACGCGGATAAATCATCGCTGCAGCCTCGCCGTATTCATCATTTGCATCTGGCTCGCAATCTGCGTTCTTGGCATTGGAAATCCTGCTGAGAATGATGTCGGGTTTCAATGATTTGTGAATTCCGAGGTCGCGCATAGTAGTTCTGATGATTGAAATCTGTCCCGAAGTACCAAGTATGTTGAAATTGCGCGATCGTTTGAAAAACTCAGGTTTTTTGCGCAGAAGCCGTCCGCCGAATGAATGAAACGTCGATATTATCATCTTCCCGGCGAGATGCTGACCGGTTCTTTTTGCAATACGCTCTCGCATTTCGGTTGCTGCTTTATTGGTAAAAGTTATGCAGAGTACACTTTCGGGACGTGCTGCGCCCTTACGGATGATTTCAACTGCGCGCTCTGTGATTACACGGGTTTTTCCTGTGCCAGCACCGGCAAGCACGAGGACAGGACCGAATAATGTGTGAACTGCATCAAGTTGCTCAGGATTGAGTTTCAAGTTGCCCTCGAAAACTCATCAGCTTATCATTAAAAATAAGGTTGTCGTACAGAAATAGTGCTTTTGTCATTCCCAACTTGATTGGGAATCCAGCAAATACAAGAAAATTTACTGGATTCCTGCTTTCGCAGGAATGACATACAATTTGATCGTTAAAGAGCGTTGATGATTTACTTGCGTTCTGCGAGGATGGCTTTGAGGGTTAATCTGTCTTTTCCGCGCAGGATTTCGATATTTACTTCGGTTCCCGCGTGATGAGTGTTGAGGAAGTCTTCAATAGCTGCGAAATCGTACATTGCCAGCCCGTTGATTGTGAGGATTATGTCACCCTTGATTATGCCTGCTGTCGCTGCTGGTGAATTCTCCACGACCTTGAAAACAGGCACACCCTCAACTTTTTTATCCAGGTTTCTATCTGTTGAAATACCGAGAAATGCAGCTTTTTTTTCATCCGCTTTCTCAGTTGAACTTGTTGAAACTTCGGGAATCGTTGGGATTCTCGGACGAAAAGACAACTCGGAAGCGTTTGTTTTCAATGCCTGCACGAGTTTTACTTTGACTTCATGTTCTTTTTTATCACGTTGGAATTTAACTAAAACTGTCCAATTTGCTGGATAAGTACCTAAAATACTCCAGAAATCGAAGAAATTTCGGACAATTTTGTCATCAATTGCAGTAATTCTGTCACTGATTTTGAATCCGAGTGAATCCGCCTGGCTTTTCGGGACAATATTAATGATATTCGCACTGTCAGAGCTAAAACTCTTCGCAATTTCAAGTCCATCAATTGTGCCATGATGACAAATCCCTTCTTGCTGAAGCCAGACTTGAACAAATCGCAAAATTGATTCAATGGGCATCGCATATCCGAAAGCATTTTTCGTGCTAAAATGCCCTTCTTTATCACCAATATACCCCAGGATAACTCCAATAAGCCTGCCTTTACTATTGAAAAGTCCGCTGCCCTCAAATCCATCGTTGATGTTCATATCAAAGAGAATCGCTTCAGAGCAACCGCTGACATAATGTCTTTCAAGGGCGATTCTACCTGAGCGTGCCTCAACTTGTTCATTCAAGATGTTCATTGTGTTACCGATGCTGAAAACTGATTCACCAATGTGAAACTTGCTTTTGCTGAGCTCAACATAAGGCAGCACGGAATCGGTTGCGATTTTGTAAAGGGCGATGTTGCCAACAGTGTCCCAGCCGACAATTTTGCAGTCATAACTCTTGCCCTCATGGACAAGCGTATATTTTTTTGCTTTGCCTGTATAATTCGTTAGAACATATCCATCAGGTGAGATTATTACACCCTGGTCGCCACCGATAGTTACGCAGCACGAGCGTGTTTTCTCAATAATATGGTCGAATTCTGACATTACTGAATCAATGACTGACAAATTGACGTCGGTCTTGCTGATGTCGATTTTATCCTTAACAACAGGAATCATGCCCGACTGAATATTCTGTAAAATGAGGATGACAACAAGAATAAACAAGCATTGTCCAGCAGTTGTGATGAGTTTGTTAGATACAGCCTTCATGCTTATGTCCTTATGCTTTATTCATCTAAGACCTGTGCTGGATGCATAAACAGCCTACCATGATTCACGCCTTTTTTGCCAATAATTTTGTCCGCTTTTGCCTTGATTTTATGGCTTTTTCCCTTCAGAACCATGCTCTGAAGCAGTGATAATTACCAACAGGGACGTGCATTATTGAAAGGACGTTGTCTTCGAAATCCTGGGCACAATCATCGACAATGTTCGATAAATCGCGTTTTCGGTGATCGAAAAGTAATGCCAACAAAGCGACGACTTCAAGATTCTCTTCCTGAATGGCGTCTTCATTTATTGCTTCTCTAATCATGTCGCGCACTGCTTCCGATCGATTCTCATAACCCTTTTTCTTAAGGTATCTATCGAAATTTGACAACAGTGATTGCTCTACACTAATGCTGAATCTTTCGACAATCATAATATACTCCTGTAAAACTCTTATATGTATTTCCGTTAAAAGTTGAATAATATTTCTTATATGACATGTACTATTCTGCCCTGTTTGATGAATTAATGCAATAATATAATTGCTCGCAGTTTTGCACTTTTTGCACGAATATTCTCGTGAAGCTCCTTTGGACTTGCAGTTAATGGTTTTTTTGTAAGAATCTGTGCTGCTTCTGATTTTCCAAGCTCTTTGAACCCAAACTTAACAATTCTATCCTCAAGTGAGTGAAATGAGATTATTGCAGCTCGACCACCAGGTTTGAGAATGTTCGGGATGTTTTTTATCAAATTCTCAAGTTCATTAAGTTCATTGTTTGTGATAATTCTCAATGCCTGAAAAACTCTGCGTGCTGGAGGTCCGAAATCTCGAATTCGACCTTTTGAAGCTCTTTTGATTGAAATTTCAATGATTTTTGCCATATCTTGAGTTGATGTAAGCATCTTTTTCAAAAAAGCATGTTTAATATCTCGGGCAATCTGCTTGCTGAAACGTTCTTCGCCATACTTCCAAAAAGCATCCGCCAATTCATCAATCGAGAGTTTTTCAATCAAATCAAGAGCGGAATTCTCGGATTCTGGGTCAAAACGCATGTCAATTGGTCCTTCATTTTTATAACTGAATCCGCGGTCAGCATTGTCAATTTGCGGAGATGAAACACCAAGGTCAGCGAGAAGCATGTCCACTTTCTCAATTATACCATCGTTCAAAAGCGTCGGAATATCGGAGAATCTTGCATGATGAATTTTCAGTCTGTTGTCAAACTGCTGTTGATTGTTTTTAGCGAATTCAATC
>JAIOTL010000415.1 GCA_021106775.1 Planctomycetota bacterium
GTGTTTTCCAGCCTATGTCACCGATTTTATCGAGTGCTGAGGCGATTCGGAAGGATGCGCTTTCAGGTAGAAATTCTATCATTTCAATAATTTCCGTACATGCCTCAACCTGCTGACGCATTGCGAATATTTCTATAAACATGATTTTAACCACATTTGTGGCAGTTTGGAATTTCTTCTCAAGTGCTTCATTGGCTTCAATCGGCAAAGCAACAAGCTCTTTCATTGCTAGTTTTCGAGTTCGAAAGTCGGAAGCACTAAGGCGTTTCACTGCTGAGTCAATCGCACTCGTAAATTCATCTGCAAATGACGATAAAGGCATTAACAGAATCAAAAGAAATATAACCGCTAAAAACCTCGACATTTTTGTTTTTCTCCCAAATATTCTCATCATTATACGAATATCGGATACAAAGTATTATAAATTATCGATGCCTGCAGCGGTCAATATAAAAAATATTTGATACTTTATTGTTTGATTCAAAATAGTATATTAACAAACTTTGCTTATTTGTGAGTAAATGCAGGATTGCTTATCGATTTAACAATTGAGCAAATAAACTTATCAAAGATATCAAGGGTGGTAGAACATGAATAGAACAGCATTAATTGTAGTTTTAGTAATCTCGGTCTTTCTAATGTCTTGCTCCAAGAAATCGGTAAAGCAATTAGAATTCGAGGTTCAGAATGAATTTCAGATTGAAACTATGAATATTGGCGGCTCCGTTGTTAAACTTGCTGTTGCTGCGACAAACATCGGCAGGATGCAAGCTGCTAACAACATGCCCATTGAACGGATAGAAAATGTTGTACACGGCATATTGTACGTTTACGATGGGAATTCACCGGTAACTTTCAGGCAGAAGATTTGTGCTTTTGCTTCGGATATTGCGTTTCTGGACAGCGACGGCAAAATCATCGGTATTTACGAATTGCCTCCAACGCCGCATAATCCTGAACAGATTAAATCCGCGAAAGCATATGCTGATTATATCAAGAGCATGATACAGCAGCAAGGTCGAGAAGTTACGCCTGAGATGGAGGAATATTATCTCCAGCAATCCAAATTAGACATGCTTAATAGTGGGTTCATTTCCTGGGCAAACCCGAAGAATTCTGCAGTTGAGACAAAGTTTGTTCTGCATTTGCCGGGCGGATTTTTCAGCGAACACAAAATTGCTGCTAACCAGAGTATCGAATTGACCGACGAACTTAAAAAATTGACCGGTGAGAAAACAAAACCTGTTATTGAATTCGAGTTTGAAATAATCGCTTCTACTCAAACCAGAGATAAAAAATATTTTACCGTTGATGTCGCGGATACTTTGGAGAAACGGTCGCAAGCGTTGTCAACGAAAAGATTGAATAACATCGGCGAGGACGAAATGATTGCGCTGATGTGGAAAAACAAGCGTCAAATCAATTTCAACGTTGTTGATACCGAACTTACAAAGCTTTTGTACATTGTACTTGCGGATATTCCGGAGAATGCTTATGAAGAGATAAGCGGTAATTTCGTAGGCATGGAACCGCCGAATGCTTCACCAAAGGAAATCGGAACGATGACACAGCTTGGTTTGAAAAATGACCCGGCATATAGGAATTATTCTTATCGGAGCGTAAAAAAATATAATTGCATGCTGATTTTCTCCAAAAAAGGCGTCGAAAACATGCGTCTGAAAGAAAATAGAATTAGTTTCAAAGCACCACCTGAGCTTGTAAACATCACTCCTGTTGACGACCCTGCTCAATACGATGTCGTCTATAAAATCGATGAAACCGAGATAACGATTAAGACCAAGGTTAAATTGATTCAGGACGAAGTCGGCAGACTGAGAGGACTCAAGCTTGCGAAACCGCTTCCGAAATATGAAATATCCGCGAAAACCGACACCGAAACTGCTGAAGGTGACAATGCAGTCAGCGGTTATCTGCTCAGGTTCGACCGCATCAGGAAAAGACCAATTTACACTGCTGAATTGTCCGCACCCTTTGACATCGCACTTCTAAATGCAAATAATGCAATTGTGAAGGTTATTGAAATTCCGAATGAACAAGTTCTTTCAACAATGAAGATTTATGGTGAGTTAATGGAATTCAGCGAGAAAGCTTATCAGGCTGCATGGATTATGCCGTTCAAGTGGTTTAGCAAGAACGAACTGGCGAAAACCGACGATGAAGGAAACGTCCAATACTTGAAGGGCAAACTGCTGATTTCAACTGCGATTAGCAGAGAAACGCCTGAGCCCACAAGATACAAAATCCTTATCGATAACATCCCAGTCTGGGTCGAGCTTTTTATGAATTCAAGCGAAAGAGATAGAGGGTTGCAATTTGTGCAAGCGTTGAAACCTGATTGTGGCGCGCTTTTCCTGTACAAAAACAACAAGAACACTCTAAAGTTATGGATGCCCAACTGTTTGATGGATTTGTCGGCATTGTACATCGATAAATCATGGCATGGCAAACATGCAGTGCAGATGCTGCGTCCGTATAACAAAAACCTTGGCGATTCCGACGAGGACAAGCAAAATCGACCGGAAAACGAGGAAAACTCGCTTAGAAATTTTTCTGCGAAATATGGCTCGAAGTATAAAGTTGAATATGCTATCGAAATGGAGCGCGGCTGGTTTATGAAGAATAATCTGGCGGTTTATGCTGACGATAGGTACAACTCGCTTGAAGAACCAAGCAAGTTCTATACAGATATCAAACTCGTTGCCGTTCCTAAAATTACGATAATTAAAGGTTCTCCGGTGGTGAAATTCCTCGAAAACGTGAAATAATATGCTCCAGGTTGAAGGTATCGCAAAAACATACGACGGCAGGAATATTCTGCGTGATGTGAGTTTTACCCTTGAAAAATCTCATGTTTTGATTGTAACTGGACGAAACGGCGCCGGAAAAACAACGCTTTTGAACATTCTCGCTGGCTTGATTCCCAGAGATAAAGGCTCTGCGGAAACCGACACCGCAAAATTAAGTGATTCAAGCACCTGGAAAGAACAGACCGCGTATGTTTCTCATGAATTATTGATTGCAGAGAATCAGAGTGTTGAATTCACGCTTGAGTTTTACCGAAAATTCTTCAGAATCGAAACCGAACGTTTTGCGAAAATCTCGCGAGCCTTTGATATCGACGAACTCAAAGAGAATATTGTTGGCGAACTCTCGGCAGGTGAAGCTCGCAGGCTAAATTTATGTTTATGTTTTATGCGAAAAGTTAAACTTCAGATTTTTGATGAGCCGCTTGTGAACCTCGATGTGAACTACCGTAAACGTTTTTTTTGTGTACTGAAAAACTCTCTTGATCACAGAATCACAATCATCGCAACGCACAACCCGCAGGCGTTTGTTACGCTTGAACCGACTTTCAGCATAATCAAGGACGGTTATCTGTTTCAGCCTGATGTCGGCAAACCCGTAAATTATCAGCATATCCTCGATGTCATTTCGCATGAACTTGCAGAATAACAATAATTTTTCATTAATTGGTTACCCAAATCGAGATTTACTGTCGAATTATCTGCCAATAATCGTATAATCTTTTTAACAACAAATGTCAGTGAGATTCCTATGTTTGACGGATTTATACTTCTTAGTAAATATAATATGGAATGGGAAGTACATATAATCAAAAATATGCTTGAAGCAAACGGTATTCGAATAGTTGTCGAGAAATCATATATGGCTTCTCGATTTCCATTAGCAACAGTTTTTTATCATAAGATTTATGTGTACAAACCAGATTTTGAAGAAGCACTTGATTTGATGAACGAATTCAAAAAGACAAAGGAATTTTCTGTTAAGTTTGCAGAGCCTGTGAAAAGCGAAGAATACTCTGATTTTAAAAGTGAAGAATACAATGATTTTAATGATGAAGATGAAAATATTGACCCTGACGAGGTTTTAAAAGAACCATATTATCAGGAAGATTTATCACCAACGATTAGCAAGGATTTAATTACTGCGAAGGTTGATGATGAGTATAATCCTGATAAAATCTACAAATGTCCGAACTGCGAAGATGAGTACTTAGTGAAAATTAAAATGGCAGACGGAGTGAAGTTCTTATTCAGCGTTAACTATATTGTGATGGCAATTATAGTTATTTCCTATATCTCTGGACAATCAGATGCTGGATTCATTAAAATTATTAAGAACCTGCTGCCAGAGAATATCATTATCATGATTATTCACATATATATTTTGCTAAGTGTAAAATTCCGATGCGAGAAATGCGGACACTCCGAAAGGCACTGATTCTTGAAGTTTCGGAAACATCAAGCGATAACACTGCAAACGCAACAATCGTAATAGGAAGTAGAATTATCCTCAGCTTTCTGTATAATTGAGAGTAACAATTGTCAGTGAGACTCATATGTACGACGGATTTGAATTGTTCGGTGAATACTCAACTGCTTGGCAAGCCCATCTCGTCAAGAACCTGCTTGAGGAAAACGGAATTCAGGTTGTTCTTCAAAACCCAAACATGGCTGCCGTTTTGCCAATTCCTTCTCTTTACATGAAGATTTATGTGCCTAACGTGGACTTGGAAAAAGCCCTTGAATTGCTGGAAAACCATCAAATCGGCGAGGAAATCAACGGAGATGAATTCGAAGAATTCGCTGAGAATATGGGTAATGACGCTAAAATCGTTGCTGAAGTTGATGACAAGTTTGATCCTGCAAAAGCATATTTGTGCGCAAACTGCAAGGATACATATCTCAAAAAGACCGATACTCCATATGGTATGAAGTTTTTGTACAGTATGAATTATATTGTATTATTGATGCAGATTGTTGCACGGTTTGGTGTGCTTAATGAAACGGAATTTACAGAAAATTTTAAGTTTTTTTTGATACTGAATATCATCATTATGATTATTCATATTTTCTCGATACTTACATCAAGATTCCAATGCGAGAAATGCGGATACTCCGAAAGGCATTAATTCCAGCAGTTTCGGAAATATCAAGCGAAAAAGACTGCAAACACAATATTTGAGTTGTAATTATATGTAAGAGTATTAAATTGAGTTTTCCAAAAAAAGTGAATCCATTAGCGTATTAAATCACCAAAATAATTGATTTTAAGAGGTAAAAATGAGCGAAGCAAAATATCCGGGAATTCGAGGAACGCATGATGGCAGCGAGGCTGTCGCATGGACGGAAACACATGTAACAACAGGCGCAGCAGCTTACCCAATTACGCCCTCATCTGACATGGGCGCACTTTACGAGGCTGAATATGCTAACGGTAAAATCAATCTCTGGGGTCAGAAACTCACGTTCATAGAACCTGAATCAGA
>JAIOTL010000277.1 GCA_021106775.1 Planctomycetota bacterium
CAGGAGAGTTTCAGGAAGTCAGCGATAAGACGCGCAGAACTTAACGGAAGAAAAGGTGACCAAAAATATATCGACAAACTCTATAATGAACGGGTTAATCGATATATGGCGGAGATGGCGGAGAGCAGAGACCAATTTGTATATGACAAGCTGGATGCTCGCGAGTTTTTCAAGCTTTTCAGTCAGTTCGGCATATCAATTAAAAGCATTAACCAGAAAGATGGATTCAAAGCAACCATTATCCTGACACTCGGAACTCAAACCGAACATTAGGCTGTGTTTGAATTTTAACTTCTATCTCATTCCCAACTCGATTGGGAATACAGCAGAAGTCAGAATATAATATTGTATCAGTCTGGATTCCCGTTTTCACGGGAATGACAATCCTTCGAAACTTGCTTGACAGTGTACTAGGCTAAAGTAATAGTAGGACAGGCTTCCTAGCCTGTCAATGTTGACTCCCTTTACTGTCATTCTGAACGGAGTGAAGCGAAGCGAACGAAGTGAAGAATACAGGAAAGAAAAATGTAAAATTAGAAGTACATTCAATTTCCTAAACCCTAGTGAATCTTCATGTTCTTAGTGTTAAAAATTCTTAATTCAAAAACTCTGTGGTCTCTGTGGTAATATTCTTTATTTATTAATGTTACTTACATAATGTTGTAAATCAGCGAGAACATGCTGTCGGCAAAAATAATCGTTACAAGACAAAGAACCACCGATTCCATCGTCGCTCTACCAACCTGCTCGCCGCCACCCTCAACAGTAAAACCTTTATAACACGAAATTACAACGATGATTATGCCAAACGCAAAACTCTTCCAAACGCCAAACCATAAATCACGGTCACGCAAAAATTCCTTTATCACAAAATTGAAGCCGATGTCTGAAATCCCATAAAACACTGTAGCGATAAGAAACGCAGCAAACATTCCGATAAAATTCGCAAAAATCGTTAGCGCAGGCATGACTAAAATCGCGGACATCAGCCTGGGTGCTCCCAAATACGCAATCGGATTTATCGCCATAGTCTCAAGTGCCAGAATCTCTTCGGAAATCTTCATTGTACCAAGCTCAGCAGTATATGCAGCACCAACTCTGCCCGAAAATATTATCGCAGTGATTAGCGGTCCAAGCTCTCTGGTCATCGAAATCGCAACAATTCCTCCAACCAAATCTTCCTGACCGCTTCTTTCAAGTACAAAAATTGACTGCAAAACCAGAGTCAAACCCACCAGGAACGCTACCATCCCGATAATAGGCAGAGTATCAACGCCTGTTGTACTTATCTGCTTGAAAATCTCACGTCTCGGAAAACTTTTGCGTCTGAACCACCCGAATGTTGACCAATAAAGCAAATCAAAGCCAAAATCAGTCACCGAGCT
This sequence comes from Planctomycetota bacterium, assembly GCA_021106775.1. The sequence continues at coordinate 1,386 of JAIOTL010000277.1, forward strand.
GAAATGCGAGAAAAACCGATTAGTCTTTCTGTCAATCCAGTTCAATGTCTCATCAATCGCTTTTAATATGTTCATTGAATGCCGTTTAGTTGTCGAAAGGACATTATTCTACCAGCATTGGCAAACATGTAAAGCATACTTGATGCTTTTGTTGCCACCGAGATTATCGGATTTAATTTACTTGAATTTCGTGAGAGAACGTTAAGTCAAAACATTACACATTGTTTTCCATGTCGGAAGAAGCAACTTCATCATCGGGCATGGCGGAAAGTACGCCCATTTCTTCAGCGACGTAAGGTTTTCCTGAACGCTCGGATTTTAAACTTAAATTACGCTCGTTTATGGCTCTACCAACGACGATTACAATCCAGCTTCCCAGCACTCCGAGAGAAACATAGACAGCGTACATAATATCGCTTTTGTCTAAGCCAACGAGTAGCCAGCTTGTAAAAAGCACAACGATAAGGACGATTATAAATATGCGTGAGAAGATTTTTTTAGTTGTCCGGTCAGATTTGCTTTCAATTTCCAATTTCTCATCAGTCATAAGATTCTCCAAAATATTTTACACGATTATATCACAATTTAGGTTTTTGCAGTCTGTTAAAGGCACAATTCACCAGAATTTACAAAAATAAATATAACTAAACATATTATTGGTTTTTTGTATAAATTGAAATTTTGAGAATAAATTCACAACTGCTTCGTTGAGGTACGAAATGACAGACAATCCAACAAATTTCCTTTTTGATGAACCGTTACATAAATTTGACCAGGAAACAGATACATTCCTGAGACTTGAACGCAGACGACAACAGGACCATATAATTCTGGTTGCTTCTGAATCAATATCGCCGAAACCCGTACGAGACGTTCTTTCGCATGTTTTCACGAATATCTACGCTGAGGGCTATCCATCAACACGTATGAGCGTCTGGGAACGTGAAAATGTCAACGATATTGACAGACATCTTGCATTTTTCAGACGTTATGCCGACCGAAGATACTACAAAGGTACAGAATTTGCAGATTTTGTAGAAACACTTGCACAGAAACGTGCTGCCGAGATGTTTACCCAGCACAATGAAAACGGGGTTCGTGCGGACGACGTGTTTGTGAATGTTCAGCCTTTGTCGGGAGCAGCGGCAAACAATGCTATATATAATGCCTTTGTAAAACCCGGTGATTGTGTCATGGGAATTCAGCTTGAGCAGGGTGGACATCTTTCGCACGGCTCACCTGTAAACCGTTCAGGGATGAATCACAGTATTATTTCGTACGGAATTGACCCGAAAACAGGTAAGCTCGATTATGACCAGATGATTGACCTTGCCAGAAAATTCAAGCCTAAGATGATAATCGGAGGTGCCTCAGCATACCCGTGGGCGATTGACTGGCGGGCGATGCGTGAGGCAGCGGATGCAGCCGGAGCGATATTACTTGCGGATGTCGCGCACCCAGCAGGGCTTATCGTGGCTGGTTATTATCCAAATCCCATCGGCATTGCTGACGTTATCACGACAACGACACATAAAACCCTTTGCGGACCTCGTGGAGCCATTGCGCTGACGACAAATCCGGAATATGCAAAACTAATAGACCTCGGCGTGTTCCCGGGTGAGCAGGGTGGACCTCACATCAACACAATCGCAGCAAAAGCGGTTGCATTCGGAATCGCGCAAACTCCCGAATTCCGCGAGCTTCAACGAAGAATCAAAGAATATGCAGAATTAATGTCAGACAGATTCAAGGAACGCGGTTTCAAAATCGCTTACGGCGGAACGGATTCGCACCTGTTTCTACTTGACCTCAAACATTTACCTAAATCAAAAGAAACTTTCAACGCTGACATCGCTTCGCGCGTACTTGACCTCGTAAATATTACGTCGAACAAAAATACAGTTGTCGGCGATGATTCCGCAGCGAACCCGACTGGTTTGCGCATCGGCACGACCTGGCTGTCTCAGCTTGGATTCACCAAGGATGATGCCCTTGAGCTTTCTGACATTATCGCGGACACTCTTGAAGCATCAAAGCCTTTCAACGTTCTTGGAGCGTTCGGCGACCTCGGGAGAGGAAAACTTCCACTTGAAACCCTTGTAAACGCTCGCGAACGCGTTGCGAAACTTCTCAAAAAGCATAAATGGGATGAAGTTGCAAAATCGCAGGCGGAGGACGAATATTATATTCTCGGAAATGAAATGCCCTTCCCGCTTGCAACTCTTGCAGGTGCTAATAAATGGCAGGAATTCTTCAATGATGCCGAGACTGACGCGAAACAGCTTGAAGATGTCGCGGTCGCGGTGCTTGATGACGAAGGATTAATCGAGATTCAGGGGGAGAGAGCGTATGTTATGCTTGACCAGCTTTGTTCTGCGGACATTACGACGCTTGGCGTTGGTGAACGTGTTGCGACATTTTTCTTTGAAAACTCAGGTAAAGTCGTTTCTGACGCCTGGATTTTCAGGCTGCCGGATACTTCGGAAGGTTTCGGAAGATACTGGATTCGAGTAACAAAAGAGCGAAAAGACGTGCTTTACACCTGGCTGCAAGCACATAATGACGGCTATGTTCTGTTCGAGGAATCTGATTTGTACACGAAAATCGACGGTCCTGTTAAAATTAAGGATTTACGGGCTCGCAGCAAAGATCGCATGTTCTGTTTTGCGTTCATGGGTAAAAACTCAATCGAAGCGATTGGCAAGATTTTTCCGAATTTAAATGAAAAAAATGTTGTATCCGAAACTGTTCATGAGGGCAAAAAACTCGCTTTCCTTCAGTACAAACTCGGTGAGCAACCTGTTGTTGAAGTTTATGCTGATTACATACAAGCGCCGCATATTGCAGCTCAAATCAAAGAATTGTTCACGGAAAAAGTTTTTGCTGGCTTCGGAGTTTACAAC
>JAIOTL010000293.1 GCA_021106775.1 Planctomycetota bacterium
CAGATCACGCGTCGACCAATATTCTATTGCTGGCACAACATTTAAATGCGTCCTCGTTCAATGTACTGATCATTTTTCTCTTTCGGTGCTTCACGACAGCTGTTGACGAACATCAGAATTGAAAAAAGAGCAAAAACTGTTAATTTTAATTTCATGTTGAATTAATCCGATGGGGTACTAAATAAAAAGACCGAAACTATGTTTAATTTTCGGTGTTATTATAAAACGAAAAATACAATCAACCATATTTTTTGTGAGGAAAAAATGAAATCCGTAGTTTTATTTCTGATTATCCTTGTTATTGGCTTTTTCGGAGGCATCGTCGCAGGTGAAATCAAGACGATTTTCATGGATGAAGTTGTTCCGAATGTTAATGATAATTCCAGCATTCTCGTCGCTGAGTTTGATTCTATCAAAGACAAATTCAACAAAAAAGTCAGAGTTATCGAGGACAAGCTCAAAAACGAATATGATGCTGAACTGAAGGATTTACGTGCTGAAATCGCAAAGGCGAATGAAAAACCTGTTATTGACCCCAATGATATTGTGTCCGATGACGAAAATATTCAAAAACTACAATCCCAGATTAATGAACTCAGGGGTCTGGTTAAAGCTAATCAGCAAAACGTGGGGGAAACAGTTGTTGAGGAAATTAAAAAGAATCAGGAAGAAGAACAGGCACAACGTGATGCTGAACGTGCAGAACGAATGAAAACATGGCAGGATGAACAGAAAAAACGTCAGGATGAAACTTATAAGGAGCATACCGAGAAGATGAAGAAAGAATTGAATCTTTCTAGCAATCAGGTTACCAGTGTCCAGGCTGCTTTTGTTGCACGCGGCGAAAAACTTTCTGAATTATACTCTGAAATAGGCAGAGGTAATTTCACAGACATAAGAGCAAAACGCGATGAAATCACGAAAGAATGGGAAGAATCAGTAAAATCTGTGCTTTCATCAACACAATACGATGATTTTGTGAAAAAGAATCTGAATGAAGTCAGTGGCGGCGGTCGCGGTGGTTTTAATCGCCCCAGAAGATAATCGCGTTAGCAACTGAAATTTGATTCACAGATTGAAACATGTAAGGAGGACTGAAAATCCTCCTTTTTTTTGTTCTCTTGAATAAGATTCAAACTTTTAATATTTTAGTACGTAAAATTTTTGATTTATTAATTGCAATATATTCTAAAAACATAAATTTGGAGTGAAAAATGAAATCAGTTGTTCTATTTGTACTCATCCTTATCATCGGTGCTTTGGGTGGTATTGCTGCTGGTGAATTGAAAAACCTTTTCTCCGATGACATTATTATCAATCCTGTAAACGATGACTCAAACCTGGTTGCAGCATCAATTGCAGAACAGAATGTTAGATTCAACGAGAAAATCCTGGAAATCAAAACCGAGTTCAAAAATGAATATGATACTAAGCTTAATGAAATGGCTAAAAAGCTTGAGGATGCTGGGACTGCAAAGAAAGCTGCACCATCCGAAATTGTTTCAGATAATGAAAACATCAACAGACTTCAAAGAAAGATTATTGAAAATGAGAAAGAGATAAATCTCTTGCGAGGTTTGATTAAAGCGAATCAACAAAAGGTTGGTAAGAAAGTTGATGAACAAATTGAGAAAAAAGAAGAAGAAAAACGTGCAAAACAGAAAGCTCAAATGGCAGAAATGAATAAAAAATTCCGCGATGACATGAAAAAACGTCAAGAAGAATCATTCACTAAACATACTGAGAAAATGAGAAATGAGCTTAATTTGTCCGACAGTCAAGTTTTAGGTGTGCAGGAGGCATTTTCAACTCTCAAAGAAAAACTCAATGGTATTGGTACAAAAATGGGCGATATATCAAATTTTGGGGAATCATTAACAAAACGTGAAGAAGCTAAAAAAGAATGGGAAGAATCTGTGAAACAACTGCTTACACCTGAGCAGAATGAGGAATTTATTAATAAAAAACTAAATAAAGTCAACCAGGGTGGTTTTATTCAAATGACCTTTACTAATCCTTCTGAAAAATAATCGAAATAGCACCGAAAGTTATTTAATAGGGTATGCTTTTACTTTAGATAGATTGAAAAACGTTTGCTCAAGGTTTGAACGTATTTATTGAAAAACGGGATTTTGCGATGAGCTTCTATCTCGCGCACAATCGCCTTCTTCTTGTCCGAATCGCTTAATTCATCAGATTCAACGCTTTTCTGAATATATGCCAGCCTTTCTTCGATAATCCTTTGCCACTCCGCTGGTTCCACGTCGATTGTTGCTAAATAATCCGCAAAGAACGGATAATCCATCAAGCCGTATTTTTCCTCTTTTATTATCATGAAAATGCGCATTGGAACCTGAGGAACAACAAGCGATGTATCCATGATGTCGTCGCGATGGCTTTCAAACAGAATCTCTTTTTCCAATTCACTTAGATTCGCGGATTCAAGTCTGTTTGTCGCCCTTTGGATGAAATATTTTGATATTCTGATAGTTCGAGTGTTATTTTCGTTTGGTGACATCGTCTGCGTTTGCGGCTTTTCTATGGTCAATTTGCCCACCTGCATCTCGATTCTTGCTACTAATCTTGCACGCTTTGTAATCTCGTTGAGTAAATCGAAGTATTTTTGTGTACTCGTGTTGTTTGTGCTCAGAATCTGCTCGATTCTCGCGTCGGAGATTGTGTTGAAAACCTTATCCGACAAAAATATCCTGAATTTCTCCTGATTTCCATGCTCGTCAACTGTATAAAAAACAGAATTGTCAACGAAAGAAAGTGAAACAGCTAGTTCCATCAGCTTATTTGTGTTTTTGCTTGGCAATTCAAAATCAATAAAAGTCTCAGCCTCGTTGATTTCCGTTTTTTCATCATCCTCTATCCTGGTGAACTTGAGTTTAACGTCGAGAATCGTGCTTCCGAAAGCAATAAGCGCATTTTTTGGATAAAATTTCACTGTTTTATCCTGATTGTAAACAAAATACATCGACCGTTCGATTATTTCACAATCCAGCGCATTCTGAGATATCGCCTGCTTGAAAAAATTAAGAATCTCCAGCACTCCGTAGTTAAATTTTCTGTTCAAAACATCAATGACATCCAGGCTTTTTTGCGACTCGATGAGATATGTCTTGGTTTTCTTCAGGTCTGTCGTCATCACAAGCTCAATGAATGGAGTCTTAACTTCAACCTGCTCTACTTCGCCTGTGTGTTTGTTAGCTGTTGTCATTGTATCCGTTCTGTCTTTCGGAATCACGACATAAGGCGCAGATTTCGCACCCTCCTGAATTATCATCTTGCTGTCAAATTTCTTCGTAATCATCGGCACTCTACCGAGAAACGAAATTTCCCCGCTGATTTTGTCAAACAGTACAAATGAAACTTTCGGTTTGGAGACTGTGAAAATGCGTTGTTTTAGCTGTTCCGAGAACGAAAAAGGCTCGATTTGATACCCAACAGGCAGATTAATTATCATGTCTATGCCTGTATCCTTGCTTTTTGTCTTAATTTCATCAGGAATCAACGGCAGTACTTCACAAATACTGTCCTTGATACCACGAATTATCTCAGGTGTTTCAGTGCTTAATCGAAGTTTGATAATTGGCTCAGCATTTCTTTTCTTTGGTGGTTTTTTGATGAGTTTCGCACCATTTTTCCAAAACT
>JAIOTL010000116.1 GCA_021106775.1 Planctomycetota bacterium
GGCAAGCCAGGGAATCGGCAAACGCACTTTGTTGCTGTACGTTGATTTCGACAACTCCTGCTCAAGAACGAATGTGATTGAAATCAGCGAATGTTTGATGAGAGATTGCATCACGCGCATTTTTCCTTCGAGCGTTTCGATATCCTCGATTAATCCGCGAATTTCACGTTGAAGCAGGATAACATCTTCGATTTTCGTGAGTTTTTTTAGAATTTCCCTCAGAGTTGCAAGTCCTTCCTTCTTAACCTCAAGTCGTTTTTGAATATCATAAAACTGCTCGGTAACATCCTTGGTAACCACATAACGGTTGAGGACTCTTCCAATCTTCTCGATAATTTTCACGATTTCAAAGAATTTCTCCGCAGGTACGCGAATTTCAAGCTCGGTGTTGGTCTCAGACTGCAAATATCCGCCCATTTTTTGAATTTGGGCAAGAAGTTCGCGCTTTTTCAGCTCAACATCATAAACGCTGACGCTGAAAGAACCCGTATAAATCAACTTCTGCTGAATTTCTTCACCGCTGACAAAATGCGCCTTCTCGCTCTGTTCAACCAATTCCTTACTCGCTTTATTCGCTACCATATCGTTGGCATTTTTACTTTTGGAATATTTCTTTGACTCGGAAACTGAACCAGCACCGCCAATTGTTGGAACCATTTCACCGTTTCGTCCGATATCTTGAGCGATCAAACCTCTCCGCATTTCAACATCATCGTCCCAACCTGCTGATGTTTCGTAATTCTCAGATTCATATGAGTCATTTACATATCCTCTGTCATAACTAACCATAGCAGGTTTATCAGCCATCATACCGCATCCGAATGTCAAAGATGCAGTCAATCCAACAATAGTCAAAAATAGTAGTTTTTTCATGTTCCACTCCTTATAAGCTCATATAAATAATATACAGCACAGAATTTTTATTACAAAATTTAAATCTTATTGGAATTCTGGTGCAATATTCTGTGTTGATAAGTTCATATTTGTTTGATAAAAGGTTCTTTTCTAAAACCGGAGAAAAACATGAGTGAAGATAGACTTGAAGATGTCAAAACAGCACTGGCGAAGGTAAGACCGTTTCTGCAACAGGACGGCGGAGATGTTGAATTTGTTGAGATGGTGGAGAATGAAGTGCGCGTAAGGCTTAAAGGCGCTTGCAGTAATTGTCCGTCAGCAACAATCACGCTTAAAATGGGCATCGAGCAGGTGCTGAAGGAAGAGGTTTCACAGGACATCGAAGTTGTTCAGGTGAGATAATTTCCGACAATATTAATTCCCTCGGTTGTGCCGGGGGATTTTTTTTGATATTGCTAATTTTGCTTCATTCCTGCACGATCGGTAGGACAGGCATCTTGCCTGTCATTGCAAGCGTTGTGCCTGTCATTGCAAGCGTTGTGCCTGTCATTCTGAGCGTAGCGAGGAATCCAGACTTCTGTGTCATTCCTGCGAAAGCAGGAATCCAGTAATATTGATTTCTCTGGAATTTGCTGGATTCCCAATCAAGTTGGGAATGACAATAGATAGTTATTATTCAACAACTATTTTTTGTCTGTGTGTTTTCATGTATAAATCGTTTATATTGAGTAATGAATCAACTTGAGGATGATTTTATGAAGAAATTTGTGCCAATTTTACTGGTGATTTTTGTTGCTGTGCTCAATTTTGGATGCTTTCCAAACATTCCCGCAGTTTCTGAGGACGGAAAACTTATTGCGGTGAGTCTCAGCACGGAGGCTGCGTATTATTCTGACCATTGGGAATTCGGCAGAGACCCGAAAGCGAAACATGAAACCTTGCTTTATACTCGTGATTTGTTCGTTTTTAACATTGACGGTAGCAAGGTTTGGCGCGTAACAGATTTTGACGGTCATATTTCATAACCAAGTTTCGGGCACAGCGATGGCAAACCCGATAAAATTATGTTTGTTTACACACCTTCGGAGGATATAACTCGTCACAACCGTGAAGAATTGCGGGATTCGTTGTATATTTTGCTGAGATTAGCGTCAACTTTCAATAAAATTGAGGATGCTCCTACATTCTCGAAAGCTATTGATTCGCAAGGGTTTGGCAACAAACCTATTATTTATTATCAAAGCTCCAAGACACCTCGAAGCTTTATTCTCATGCCGGTTTTCTCGCCTGACAACAGTAAAATTGCGTTCATCGAAACGACGCATGTTGTAAAACGTGAAAATATTGCGAAGAACTCGTATGCAGGTGATTTGAAAATAATTGATTTGAACGAGAAAGACCCGAATAAACGGGTTTCAACGGTTGCGCAAAATTGTGTTCCTCGGATTTGCTGGACGGATGATGAAACAATAATCTACACCCAGCTTGGTGATGAAATCAAAGCTCCGTTTGCAGGTGCAGGCACAATCATCCGGCATTCGTTGAAAGACAATAAAAAGACTAAAATCTGGCAAGGTGAACTTTCCAGATACATTGTAAACATTGCATCAGATAAAGAAGGTAAAAAGTTCACATTTGATGCGACCAACGGAATCAACGGTGTTTTTGACAATAAAATTATGCTCTTTGATGGCGAAACGCTGAGAGAAATTGCTAACGGCAAGGGTTTTGCTATGCCGACTTTTACTGATGATAATACAATCAAGTTTTTCTCCCCGACCTTTGAAAGCCGTAAATTGCAACGCATTCAGCATGGCACATTTAAACTAAATGAGGAAGAAGCAAAGGTAGAGTTTACGAAAATTAACGCAAGTATCGGAAACTTCTACAAATACTATCTCACGCCGGATTTCCTCTTTACAATCCCATCGGTAACTACGCCTGCTGAAGGCATCACCGGCATAAACCTAAAAATTACTGCCCTTAAGCAGGAAGACGCACAGGAATCAGAATTTATCAAAACTGCACAAAAAACTGTGTTCGAACACACGCCTGACAAGCGTTTTATCCTGCGTAAAGCACGCGAACGTGCAGGGCTTATCACAAAATCAGGAAAACCTCTCGAAATTAACGACACAACAACAATTCTCAATGTAACCGCCTACAATTATACGCTTGACAAGGATAAAAAACCCACGATGAACGCCCGTAACGGCAACGTCGTGTACATAATGCAAATGCCGAAAGCGAAAACTGACAAAAAGTCGGCTGTTCTTGGCAAAATCAGGTTTGAACAGAATATCATCGGCAGCGGGCAGGATATCAAGTGCTGGGACGGTCGCAATTCGTACATGCAAAGTAAAATCTGGGAAAAATATGACCCGCTGACAAAAGACCCGATTATGCGCAAACCCGCACAAGACCTCGCGGAGGAACTCATTGATATGATGCGAGGTAGACGTTTATATCTGCTTCAAAACATCCTAGAACCCATGCCAGACGAGATTCAGAGCAAGCATCAGGCATCAATGCTAATGACGAGTAATGTTATCTGGGGATATACCGACAAAAAGCCTGTGTACAAGAAACTGGCGTACTTGCAGACGATTTCACAATATAAGCTTTTATTTGATGCGGACAAAACAGTCAAAGAATATGCGATTCTCGGTTTCGAGGTTGGCGACCGCAATGCAAAGGATTACGGGCTTTTGCGTGAAATCAGGATTGTAAAAATAGTAACAATCATACGAAGTGGAAAAATTAAAACACTGAAAACAGCAAGTATTTTTCGGCTCGATGAATATCGGGAGTTCAGCAAAATCAGTGGTCGCTCGGTGTATCTTCCGTTCAAGATTACCGGTTACAATGCGTCAGGCTCGATAATGAAGTACATTATTCCGGGCAAAAGTCTGAAATTCCTCGATGCGAAGATTTTGCGCGAAATCAAGTATAAGAATAATGAAGATGGCGTACTCGTCAGCGGAATTAACGTTCTGCCAACTAACGCGAAATCCCGCGCCCGTATCTTCAACTCACTCAACTGGAGTGGATAAACCCTTTAACTTTACGTCTCCTATGAAATGTACACAGAACTACATGATTTTGTATAGAAAGTAACAATCAGCACAAGCATTAACAGGCAAAATCTTGTTTTCATCGAATCTCCCTCCTGAAATCATTTTGTTTACATTAATTGCATCATTTACAACAATTTTCGTAGTTTTCGCCTAAGCAAATCAAGCCCGTTATGAATCCGAGATTTCACAGTTCCAAGCGGAATATCAAGCGTGTCAGAAATGTCCTGATAATTCCATTCCTCAACCAGCCTTAAGATTAAAACCTCGCGATAAGTCTCAGGCATATTGTTAATTGTATCGGTTATCTGGGATTTTTCGAGTATCGGCTCACTCTCGGATGCTGCCTCCTGTGCAGTTACGATATCGACCGCTTCCTCAATATCAAGTGCCACCTTTTTGCTTCGCCTTTTGCGCTTCATCTCCGAAATACTCACGTTCCGCGTAACCTTATAAAGCAAGGTTGTAAGTTGTGCTTTTGGCTCGTATTTCGGTACAATCGAAAACAAATACTTGAAAACTTCCTGCAAAACGTCCTGCGCATCATTTTCGTCATGCACATAACGTAGTGCAAGGCGAAACACCCAATCACGATAGCGCAGATAAACGACCTGAAAAGCGCGTTCATCACCGTTCTTGCTTCTCGCCATTAGATCTGCATCTGACAGGCTGTATAGTTCAGTGGTTGAGAGAGAACCCATTTGCGCAGAAAGCCCTTATTTTTGTATTTTCTGTAAACATACTTTATAATTGATAATAAAGTTACCGTTTTAAACAGGTGTATTTAAACAATCGAACGCAGAAATTACAATCAATACAACATTTTAAATTTTGGCACGATAATTGCAGAACTAAAATGTATAAAACTTTTTCTAAGGAGGCTGTAATGAAATACGCAATACTGGCGGTTCTCGTGGTTATTTCCGTGCTGAGTGTTCAACTTTTTGCTGGTTCGACTGGGATAGTGATTGAAAAACTCCAACAGACAAAAATTGATGTCAACTATGATGAAATGAGTCTGGAGGATGTTTTGGCGGATATTAAAACCAAAACTGGTGTCAGCGTTATAATTGACCCGAAATCAGCAAAAGAAATCGATATTGAAGACATTGAAATCACCATGAAATTAACTGAGATTGCGGCATACGACCTGCTCAAGGCAATTGCGCGACATGCTGAGATGCGGATTGTTTTCAAGTATGGCATGGTGTGGATGGTAACGCCTGAGCATTATTATGACGGCAGAAACATCGTTAAAATCTATGATGTACGCGATATTACGATGAAAATTAGGGATTTTCCAGGTGTTTCGATTAGGCTTAAGGGGAATTCAACCGGAGATAATGAAATTGATTGGGTAGAAGAAGAAGAAACCTATGAACCTATAATAATTGACGATCTTGAAGATCTTATTCCAGATTTTGTAGCAAAAGGTAATTGGGACGAGAATCCGGGTGCAAGCATTCAACAGCTGTCGGGAATGCTGATTATTAGACAAGCTCCGGAAGTCCACTATGAAATCATGAAACTTTTGGCTGAAATCAGAAGTAACAGCTAAAGCAGATAAAAATTCACATACATGTTTCAGATGGGGATTATTATGAAATATCTTATTTTAGCGGTTCTTGTGGTTGTTTCCGTACTGAGCATTCAGCTTTTTGCAGGTTCCAAGGAATCGGCAGAGGAAAAGCTCAAAGCAATCAAACTTGATGTTGATTACAAAGATATGTTGCTTGAAGAGGTTTTTGCAGACATCAGTGCGAAAACTGGAGTCAGCATCATTGTTGATCCAAAATGTCCAGAAGATTTTAACTATGAATTCATTGAAATTTCGCTGTCAATGAAAAATGTATCCGCATATGATCTGTTATTGGAAATTGCCGAACAGGCAGAATTGCGGGTTGTTTTCAAGTATGGAATAACGTTAATCGTTACCCCTGAGCAGTATTACAAAGGTCGAAACGTAATTAAAATCTACGATACGCGCGACATCAACATGGAAATTAGAGATTTCCCCGGATTTAAAATCAGACTCAAAGGAAACGAACCTAAATATGATCCTGGACTTGATTGGCAGCCACCTCCACCAATCTATGAGCCGTTCACGCCGTATTATCTGGATGATTATATAACTGAATTTGTTGAAACTGACAGTTGGGACGATAATTATAGTGCAACCGTTTACGAATTCGTAGGAATGCTCATCGTGCGTCAAGTGCCGGAAGTCCATTTGGAAATTGCAAAATTTCTTAGAGAGCTTCGTCAAGCAAGGTAATTTCAAGTTAAAACAATGGTTTATCATTAAAGACAATTTACAAGGCTGGGACAATCTCCCAGCTTTTTCAATATAAAATATTGGAAATGATTGGTGTGAAATTTCGCTGATTTTGTTATAAAATATGGAACTTGAGGGCGGGTGATGAAATGAGACGAATAAACTTCACGAAAATGCAGGGCATCGGCAACGATTACATTTACGTTGATGCAACCGCCGAGAGATTGCCCGAAGATTCAACCTATCTGGCGAAACTGGCGCGGGAGATTAGCGACCGGCACTTCGGTGTAGGTGGTGACGGCATGATTCTCATTACAGAAAGCGACATCGCGCCGTTTCGGATGCGCATTTTTAACGCAGACGGCAGCGAAGCGGAGATGTGCGGCAACGGTCTGCGGTGTTTCGCAAAATACATTTTTGACTACGGAATGATTGACGCTTCGGAATTCAATATCGAAACCGGTGCAGGTTTGCTTGCGGTCAGCCTGTTCCTCGATGAGCATGACAAAGTGCTTGAAGTTCAGATAAACATGGGTGTGCCGAGGTTCGACAACGCCAGCATTCCTATTACTCGAGAACCTACGGAAACTACGCTGAACCACAAAATCCCTTTGCTCGACCGCGAATTCACGATTAACTGCGTCTTAATGGGCAATCCGCACTGCGTCATTTTTCTCGACGAAACCGTGGATTTGCAGGCATTCGAAGTCGAAAAATACGGGTCAGCAATTGAGAATCTCGAACTTTTCCCGCAGAAAACAAATGTCGAATTTGTAAAAATAATTTCCGAAACCGAGGTGCATCAACGGACATGGGAACGCGGTAGTGGCGAGACTCTGGCGTGTGGCACAGGCGCATCTGCGGTTTTCGCAGTTGGTAGAAAACTCGGATACTTCAATGATTTCGCGACAATTCACCTACTCGGCGGGGAATTGCAGATGTCCTGTAATGCTGACACAGGTGAAATCTTAAAAAAAGGTACAGCTGAGATTGTCTTTAAAGGCGTATATTATTACTCAAAATTCGAGAAACATTAGTCTTTTTTCCATCCGCATAACCCAATGTTTATGTAATAAGCATTGCGCATGTATTTCAGGAAGAATACATTGTAAAAAATTAATGATTTATGATGCATATATTCTGTACGATTACAATTTTATTATCTAAGAATAACATTAGAGGAATAATGAAAAACTTTGCACTATGGTACAGTAATAATACTAATTGTGATTCTGAAATCAAAGTATTAAAAATGCTGAACGCTATACCAGGCAATTTTCAAGTAGTTAAAACCTGGAGTAACAAAGAAAATACAATATATTTAGCTATTTCCACAAATGATGTTTCAGGCAATATTATCGAAAAAAAAGCAAAAGCATATGCGGCAATTATTGACGGTGTATTAATTTTTGACCAAGAAAAAGAGGTTTATGATAAGCAAGGTAAGTTATTATTAGAAAAATATATCGAATGTGAAAAAGATATGTTAGTACACGCTGCAGGTGCTTTCGTTGCAATAATTATCGATTCTGAGAAAAACAAAGTAATACTCGCTCGCGATCCAATTGGTGAAAAAATGGTTTATTATGCATCGGGTAAAGACTGGTTTGCTGCATCAAATCATTTCAATTCATTTAGTACAATTTCCGAGGTAGACAAGACTATCGATATAAAAGCTGTTTCGTCTTACCTTCAACTGCAAGCCATAGGTGCTCCATTAACAATATATAAAGGTGTTAAGAAGCTGCAATCTGGTACATTTGCTGTGGTAACCAATCTTTCTTCGGTCTCGAAACCTACAGTTTCTATCAATAGATATTATGATACCTTCACGAATCTATTAAAAACACCAAAATTTATTTCTCTTAATAATGCAGTTGAAATTGATAATAAAATGATGCAACAAAATCTAATTATGAGATTAGGTGACACTCAAAACATTGGTTCGATGCTATCAAGTGGTTATGATTCTGCACTTGTTACAGCATTATCACACAGAATTATTGGTGATAGATTAAGTGCCTATACAGTTGGTTTTTCTGACTCCAAACACGATGAGCGAAAGTATGCATCAAAAATTGCTAAACACATTGGAATTTCACATGAGGAAGAAATTCTAAATCCGAAAAAAGCTATTGAATTGATTCCAGAAACAATTAATTGGTTTGGTGAACCTTTTGCTGATAATTCAGCAATCCCAGCATATTTAGGTTGGAAATTGTTAGGTGAATCAAACTCAATTGGATTAACCGGTAATGGTGCTGATACTGCATTTGGCGGTGGTCGCAGATATAGAAAAATTGAAAATATTCATAAAATATCTCGCTGGTTAGGTTTACCTACAATGGTACTGCCAAATAATATTAGAGGCGCGATTAGTTTAACAAAGCTTGTTTTCAACGAAGGTATATCAGTTTTTCCGCGTCATATTATTTCCTATCTTACAGGAGAATGGCCACAATTGCCCGATTTGAATAGAGTCTGGAGAAATACGATTGATTTCCCTGCCCACCGTCGAGCAATGGCAATGGCGTGTAATTTGTGGCCCTCAAATTCAACGTTAATGAAGGATGAACGTATTGCAAGATTGTGTGGTATCGAATCACATTCACCGTTTATTGATAGGTATTTAGTTGATTTTGTGATGCAGCTCCCAGATCATTTAACACGCGACAAAATAATTGTTACAAAGTTAACCGAAAAATATCTGCCATTAGAATTGTTAAATAATCCTAAAAGTAATTTCGGTATGCCTGCCTATAAATGGTTTGCAAATGAGCTCGAGCCGATGTTAATGGATTTGGTAACAAAAGACAATTTATCGAAAGTGGGGATTCATCGCTTCAGTCCAATTGAATCATTGTTAAAAAAACGCAAAAATCTAAGAATCAGACAGGGACGAAAGCTTTGGCTTTTATTAATCTTAGTGCTTTGGTCAAAACAAAACTCATAATTTTCGATACAAGACTTGGCATATCTACAGATTATAACAAAGCATTCAATGATGATTGGGTTTTCTCACGGCATTTAGTTATTTTGATGCAAATTCAATAATGATTTGGGAATTGAGTTTAATAATTTATTATATGGTGAATTTCTTATGGAGTAAATCATGGATAAACTACCGGTCATTATCAAGCTGACAATAATTTTATTCTTTGTAACTTTTGTGTCAAACGCAGCACAAACCGAGGAGGTTCCTGACCCATCGAAGAGACCTGCAGTGCTCCCGATGCTTGAGGATGTGATAACAGATGCTCAACTTCTTGCCCTTCAAGACGCTCTCTGGTGTCTGAATATGACCGAAAAGGACATGAGTTTCAACAAACGTCCTCTCGAAGATGATTTCCGCTTCAGCATTGTGAACAATGTTCTCGACGAACCTCTTGAAACCGCCTATGTTTCCCATGACATTAACGTTAAAATGCGTGAACTTATATCAAAAAATTCATACGATGCCGTGCTTAAGCATCTCGGAGAACTAACCGACATCGTTCTACCGGATGAGCCGATACTATTTTCATACGACCTTATGAAGAACCTTGAAGCAATGTTCTCAGTAGAAGAAGCAAACGAAATATACTTAAAAATTAAGGATTGGCGACGCGATATTCTTGAGCCAGTCATTGTGCTAATCTGGGC
>JAIOTL010000259.1 GCA_021106775.1 Planctomycetota bacterium
CGGAACCTTTCAGGTCTTTCGGGATTTTCGTGTCAATATTAGCGTTGCCCATCATCAGCTCGTAAATCGCAGTAACGGAATGTCCTGCGCCAACTTCGCCAGCATCGACAATATCATCACGGAATTGTTCCGCGGTTAATGCCCGATTCTCGTAGCCGATGAGCCGATATTCCTGCACCAGCGACGGGTTGAATTCAACCTGAATTTTTACGTCCGCAGCAACGACATCGAGCGTAGAAACGAGATTTTTTTCAAAAACCCGATTGATTTCTTCAACAGAATCGATGTAGAAATAGTTGCCGTTGCCTGCATTTGCAATTGCTTCAATCGTGTTATCTTTGTAATTTCCCATGCCATAACCCACCGCGCTGAACGTGATTCCTTTTCGAGCGTAATGATTGACACTTGCAGCAAGCGACTTCCCATCAGTATTACCAACGTTGAAATCACCGTCTGTGCACATTATAATCCGGTTGATATGTCCTTTGACGAAACCTTTCTCAGCAAGTTCGTAGGCGTTTCTGAGCCCTGCTTCACCAGAAGTCGAACCGCCTGCACCCAGAGAATCAATCGCCTTGTAAATATCTTCTTTTTTGTCAATCGGCGTAGGTTTCAGAAGCTTTCGGGCTTGTGAAGCATAGGTGCAGATTGCGATTGTGTCGTCATCGCGTAGATTTTTCACAATTGTTTTCAGCGTCTGTTTAACGTATCCCAGTTTGTTAGTAGAATTCATAGAACCCGAAACATCGACCATGAATGTCAGGTGCGCGGTTCGGCGTTCTTTATTGCTGATGTCTTTTGCACGCAGAGCAACCCGCAGAAGTGAGGTTTCTCCGCTGTTGAACGGATTCTCTGCAATTTGCGAATAAACTGTGAAAAGCCCCGTCGATGGTGCTGGATATTTGTAATCGAAATAATTCAAGTATTCTTCGACGCGAACGGAAGACGGCGGCGGAAGCTGACCTGCTTTGATTTTCCCGCGCATAATCGTATACGATGCAGTATCTACATCGATTGCAAAGGTCGAAAGCGATAACTCCTCCGTTTTAATAAACTTATTGATAACATATTCAGTATATTTTTCCGTCCCAACACCATCAGTAGGAAGGTCTTTTCTCTCTTCGATTGAATCATCTTCCCAATCGTGCTTTTCATATTTTGAGTATCCATCTTTAGAATCTTGAAGCTTTTTAGATTTCAAGCGCATCGAATATTCCATAGGTGCACCAGCAGCGTCTCGTGGTGCTTCCTTCGCAAAATCCATACTTTCGGCAGGAGTTTCACAAGGCACTTCACCAGGAGTTAATTCATGCCGTGCTTCAGACTTGGTAGGGACATTCTTTTCACTTTCAACATTGACTGCGTTTGTTTTGTCTTGCTTTGATTTACATGCAGTACCGAAAAACAAAGTGAATACGACAATAAAAACAAGGATTTTGGCAGTTTTCATTATATTCCTTTCAAAAGAGTAGTTTTTGTTTTGCTGAATGCATATAATCTATTGACGTAGAAAAAATAAAATAGTTTCGATTATATTTGAGGGGAAAATGCAAGATTTGGAACCAAAACTGCAGATAAAAGACTTTTCGGAAGATTTCCTCAGGCTCAAAAAAGAAATCGGCAAAATTATCGTAGGTCAAAAGAACGTCGTTGAGGAAGTTATAATCGCTCTTTTTGCCAAAGGGAATTGTCTGTTCGAAGGTGTGCCCGGGCTTGGCAAGACATTGCTCGTGAGTACATTATCCAAAGTGCTTGACCTGAAATTCAATAGAATTCAATTTACGCCTGACCTGATGCCCGCTGATATCACCGGAACCAACATTTTGCGAGAGGATGAGTCTGGGAGAAAGTTCTTTGAATTTCAGCCCGGTCCCTTGTTCTGCAACATCGTGCTCGCAGATGAGATAAACCGCGCAACGCCAAAGACACAGTCGGCAATGCTTGAAGCGATGCAGGAGAGACACGTAACAACAGGCGGCGAGATTCGCGATTTGCCGAACCCGTTTGTCGTTCTGGCAACACAGAATCCGCTTGAAATGGAGGGAACTTACCCTCTGCCTGAGGCACAACTCGACCGCTTCATGTTAAAAATCTATGTTGATTTCACGAACAGGGCAGAGTTGAACGAGATTTTGCAGCGTACAACTAAGCAGACGGAGGTGGAAGTCAAGAAGGTTCTGACAATTGACAAGATTTTGAAATATCAGCAGCTTGTGCGCGAGATTGTGATAGCTCAGCATATTTTGGATTATGCGACGAGAATTGTTCTTGCGACACATCCTGCAAATCAATTCGCACCTGAAATCGTGAAAAAATATGTCCGTTACGGCGCGTCGCCTCGTGGTGCACAGTCGCTGGTGCTTTCCGGTAAAGTTCGGGCATTGATCGATAATCGTTTTAATGTAGCGTTTGTGGATGTAGAGCAGTCGGCATTTTCATGCTTGCGGCATAGGCTTATTCTGAATTTTGAGGGTGAAGCGGAAGGAATTGCGCCTGAGAAGATTATCGATGAAATTATCAGGAATGTACCTCGAGAAGCGGATCTGCCGGTGTAAACGTATGGAAGACTAGGCTATGTTTGAAAAATATCTTTATATGTCATTCCCAACTTGATTGAGAATCCAGAATCTGCAGTATTTAGTGTATTGACTGGATTCCCGTTTTCACGGGAATGACAATTTTTACATTTTTCAAACACAGGTTAAGTAAAAAGGGGCAAAACAGGAAAAGTTGGGC
This sequence comes from Planctomycetota bacterium, assembly GCA_021106775.1. The sequence continues at coordinate 2,737 of JAIOTL010000259.1, forward strand.
AAAAATGAGCAATGAGATGAAACAACAGGGAAACAGCGAGGTTTGGTATGCCAATGGGCTTAAGTTTAAGTGTATTTTTCCGAAATGTATCAGATGCTGCTGCGGTGAGCCCGGTTATGTCTGGCTTGCGGATGGTGAGATTGAGAATATCGCTGATTTTCTAAGGCTAAAAACGAAAGAATTTTCATCGAAGTATACATTTAAATTGCATGGTCGTGTGTCGCTGAACGAAAAAAAGGATTTTGACTGCATTTTTCTCGACCGTGAAAAAGGCTGCGAGATTTATCAGGTGCGACCTCAGCAATGTTCGTCGTATCCGTTTTGGCCCGAGATTTTGGGGTCTGTGGAGAGCTGGCATCTTGAAAGTCAGTTTTGTCCGGGTATCAATCATGGTGAGGTGGTTTCGTTTGAGGAAATTCAACGAAAACGCGAGAAAAAGGTGCCACCACTCTGGCATCATCAGTAATTCCAGCTGCGTTTGTCTATGCTTGTCGCAAAAACCTGCTTCGCGTACAGTTTGGCAGCAATATGCACAGATAAACGGTTCATTGCATACAACTTCAATGCAGGGAAGTGAAAGTGTAAACAATAAAGTTACATATCAGCAATTCTCGACGACCCATGTTTTCAACTTTTGCAAAGATTCAAAGAATAAATCGAACTCTTTCGTAATTTTTACGTCATTAGAATATGTGGTGTAAAATTAATAACTTGAATTATGGAAAGGATTATCATGAAAATTACGAAATTACTCATTTTTGTTACTTTGTTTGCGCTGATAATGGGAACTTCATGCAAGGACAAAGAACTGGAAAAACAATCTGTTAAGGTTGATGAAAGTACTAAATCTGTTAGGGTTGATGAAAGTGCTGAATCTGCTACGCCGCCGCAGATTAACCCTCCGATAATCTTGGATGAGAAGACAATTGAACCAATCGAGGACCCTGAGAATCCCTCAAATGTTGAAAGTCCGTATCCTGAAACGGGCTACAATTCCTCAATGGGTCTCGGTGGTAGCATTGGTGGTGGCGGTGGTCCAGGTGGTAGTAGTGGCGGTTTTCGGTATCGAAGAGCAAAATCAGAAAATCATTCTGAATATTATAAAAAGCAATATCCTTCTGACAGCAATTCTGAAAATACCGAAAAATTTTCTGAATATGTTATCAATAAGTTTATTAAAACGGAGGAATTATCGCTTTCGACGTTTGCCATTGATGTTGATACTGCATCCTATACGATTATGCGCGGCAAAATCAATGCAGGTCAGCTTCCGCCGCCGTCTTCTGTTCGCATCGAGGAATATCTGAACTATTTCGATTACAAATATCCAGCACCATCGACGGGGCTTTTCACAGTTTATTCGCAAATTGCTGAGAATCCGTTCAACAGCGGCGAAACCTCACTTCTGCGGGTAGCTCTGCGTGCAAAAGACATCAGCAATAAAGAACGCCGAACCGCGCACCTGACATTTATGATTGATGTTTCGGGCTCGATGGATAGTTCAAACAAACTTCCATATGTCAAGCAGACGCTGAAAACAATTGTGAAAAACCTTCGCGACGACGATACAATTGCAATCTGTACTTATTCTTCACAAGCACTGAAACTCCTGAAACCTACGCCGATTGACAAAAAAGAAGATATTTACAGAGTGATTGATTCTTTGGGTTCAGGCGGTTCAACATCTGGCGAAGCAGGTCTCAGAAACGCATACGAACTCGCTGAAAAAGGTTTTGTGAAAGGACATATCAACCGGATTATCATGTGCACAGACGGCGAATTCAACGTTGGCAATACCGATGGGAAGTCGCTGGCAGCAAGTGTCAATCATTACGCCCGAAAAGGAATCACTTTCAGCGCGGTTGGCTACGGCATGGGAAATTACAA
>JAIOTL010000185.1 GCA_021106775.1 Planctomycetota bacterium
GCTTTCTTTGCAACAGCCTTTTTCGCGGTTGTCGCTTTTTTCACCGGTGCTTTCTTCTTCACGGGTGCTTTCTTTGCAACAGCCTTTTTCGCTGGTGCTTTTTTCGCTACAGGCTTCTTTTTCGCTGTCTTAGTTGCTGTTCCCTTGCCTGCCTTGGATTTCGCAACCTTTGCTCCACTCTTCTTCGTAGGCATGATAACCTCCTTAACTGAATATCGAATGCTCCAAAATCTGCGAAGTAACTATGCTTTATTTATATAAAATTATAATTATAAAATATGAAAAGAAAATTATAAATACGCATAAAATTTAATAAACATACTACATTTATTGCTTTTATTATAAAAAACAGCCAAATACTACTTTTTTAATAAAAAAAAGGGGGAAACAGAATTCCCCCATTTTTCATCTTTTTTCAATTATTTTTGATCATCAAGAGCTCCAAGTCGAACATAATCGCCACCAGTCATTTGTGCAAGTTTGCGCATCGTCGTATAATCTGCTTCGCTGGATTTACCGATTGCAATCGTGTGTATTTGAATCCTCAGCAGCTGGTTGCGTTGTCCGATTTCTCGAAGCATTCCCTCCATCTGAAAATAATAGAACTTTGCTCTATTGCTTTGTTTCCCACCTTTTCCGACTGATTCATCGAATTCCGCTTTCGTATTTCTACCCTTCGAGTAGGTAACAGAGCCGTCTTTATCTACGTCAAAATCGTCAAACATATCCATAACTTCTTCCTCGGTAAACACTTCGCTAAACATCTTACGGAATTCAGCACGAGAGAGCTTACCGTCGAAGTTAGTGTCATGAATTTTCTTGATTTCATCGATTCCACCGAAATATCTGCCTGTTGTGGCATACCCGTCTGTGAGGAAAAAAATCGTATCAAGCTGAATTGTTTTATCTTTACTGCCTGTTTCTGCAGGTTTCTTATTCTTCTGGAGTTTTCCCTCTGCGAGGTTGAATCCGGTCGCCAATGCACCGTAAATGTTCGTTTTCTTGCCTGTTTTCAGCCTTTTAATCCATTTTTCTGCGCGAACCTTATTCTTTTCTGATGCTTCGACGAGTTTTTCTTCCCAGATATCAATAGTTGAATTGTATGCGATGATTGAAAATCCAACGTTTCCATCGTCTTTGTACTTGCTTTTCTTCTTATTTTTCTTCGGTTCTGGAAGTGCCCACATTGAGCGAAGAAGTTCTGCACGTGCAAGGTCAAATTTTGTTTTTATCTTTGACCAGTCGATTTTTCTGCGTCTTTTTGCGTCTTTACCGTCACCTTCCTTTTCACCTTTTGTTTCTTCACCTTGTTTCTTTGCTGTTCTGGTTAATTCTGGGTCTATATCCTCTTCCATCGAGCTTGAAGTATCAATAATGTAAACGAGCCGTTTGCTATATGTTTCGATGCCGTGATAGGTTACTGTAACACCTGTTTTATCGCCATCACCTTCTTTAGGTTCGATACTTTCACCTTTTTTTATTTTATTAAGCCAGCTCTTCCAAACACCAACATCATCACCTAGTTTCAGTTCTGAAATTATTTCCAAAGCCTTGATAACATCTCCTCGGATTCGTGATTTGTCGTTTTCTAGTCTTTCAATAAAGATTTCTGCGATTTCAATGAATCGGTCGCGGTTTTTCCTGTCTTTGTTCGCGTATTTTTTCAGCAATGTTACACAATAAGATTTTATTGAGACAATTTCATCTTTGATAAGTGTTTTCAGATACGGAAAAAATTCCTCTTCAAGCATTGTTCTAATGTTTATGAATGCCAGTGCTCTTGCCCTCATTTCCCAGGCTTCATCTTCAAATGCCTTTATTATCGTTTCTTTGTCAGCACTTTCGTTTAGAATTTTATCGAATATCTTAGCTCTAAGCGAACCTCCGACTTTATCATTGAAAACTTGTTTTTTCAGATATTTCTGTGAGTCAGCGTCTGTCATCATCTCAAGAGTTTTTATCGCCTGATTATATGAAGGAATTTTGTCAGGCATTCTGATAAGAATCGGAAGTGCAACCTCAACAAGGAATTCTGTGATAGCCTTGTCTGACCAGGTTTCAAGCGTTTTTAGAGCAGCAATTACCTCATCGTTGGTCGATCGAGAACTTTTCACGAGTTTTTTTGCTTTTGACAGTGCTTTTCTTCCTTCGCTTCGCAAACCGGCATTTAAGTCGGAAACAACGGTAACTGCGAACATTGCGAGTATTATCAGTGTAAATAATTTGACTTTCATGATTCCCCCTGTGAGTTTTAGTCAACATTTTAAACAAAAAAATCTTTAATTCACCTTATATTTTTGTTTCTCTTTTACTGTTTGTTGTGCATTATACGAAATAAATCAAATTTTCGGAAAACTGTATGTTTTATCACGAAAAATTGAGAATTGTCGGCAATGTAAACCTTGGTAGTGGATATTTCATGCTTGATTTAGCACTTGAGCATGATGTGAACGTTGAACACGGGAATTTTGTGATGATTACTTTCCCAAGCAGGCAGGATTTGCTGCTTCCCCGCCCGTTTTCGGTTTTTGATATCCAGAATCGCAGCGTGAAAATCCTTTATAAGGTTGTGGGCAAAGGGACAGAATATCTGTCGAACCTTGCACCTGGAGAAGTCGTTGAATGCTCGCTTCCGCTTGGAAATTCTTTTCCGAAACCTGACGGATTTGACGTTGTTTTTCTTGTTGGTGGAGGATTTGGTGCAGCACCATTGAATTTATATTTGCGAACTTTTTTGCCTGAGAAGCTGAAATATCAAGCAAATTTCCTCCTTGGCGCAAAAACTGTAAAAGAACTCGTTTTTCTCGATGAACTGTGTGAAAACGCGAAAAATAATCTCGCTATTGCAACGGATGACGGTACGAAAGGATTTACGGGGTTTGTTACTAAATTATTCGCGAGCAAAATCGAGGAATTGGAAAAAGCATCGAAAATCTTAGTCCTAAGCTGCGGACCCGATGCCATGACGCACGCTCTCGCAGAAAATATAAAATCTCTGCAACCGACACGAAACATAAAAGCATTTTTCTCGCTTGAGGCGAAAATGGCATGCGGATTCGGCGTGTGTAACGGCTGTGTAGTTGAAACTCCAACCGGTTACAAGCGTGTGTGCAAAGATGGACCAGTATTCGAAATCGATGATGTTATTCTCTGATTATCGCCAAAAAATCACAAATAAATGTTAAAACATGCGAATTAAATTCCGAATCTATAAACATTGGATACTGTTAAGGAAATTTAATGAAATATTTCGGCACCGACGGCATACGCAACAAGGCTTACGAAGGTGTTTTGTCCGTAGAAAATCTCGTAAAATGGGGCAAAGCGATTGCAACTGCGATAATCCATAATTTTACAGATGAAAAATGTCTGTCGATAGTAATTGGCAGAGATACACGCCAGTCTGGCAAACCTATTTCCCAAATTTTAATCGATTCTATAATTCATAAAGGCATTGATATTATTGATGTTGGAGTGCTGCCGACGCCGGCAATCGCATATTTGACACGGTTTCACAAGGCAAAAGCTGGAATCGTCATTTCCGCCTCGCATAATCCGTACCGGGACAACGGAATCAAGGTTTTCGATGCTGATGGTTACAAAGTTAGCGAAAAATTCGAGCTTGAGATAGAACAATATTTTGATTCCGAGGAATTTGCTCCTGGTGCTGAGAAAGTCGGCGAAACAAAAAAGGACGGGTACACGGAATATCTGGATGCGCTTGTTCAAAGAGCTGGCGGTGAAAACGCATTTATCGGCATGCGACTTTACCTTGATTGCGCAAATGGTGCTGCCTACAAAATCGCACCTGAATTATTCACAAAACTAGGCTGCGATGTGAAAACAGTCTCATGCACGCCTGACGGCACGAATATAAACGTCAAATGTGGTGCAGTTCATCCTGAAATTCTGGCTGACGAATTGAAGGAAATGAGCGGTTATATCGGCGTTTCCTTGGACGGTGATGCTGACCGTGCTATGTACATCGATGAGCACGGCAAGGTTCGCGACGGTGATTACTGGCTTTACATTGTTGCCAAAAGGCTCAGCGAAAGCAATGAGTTGAATCATAAACAGGTTGTCGGCACAATAATCACCAACCTCGGACTTGAATTATCGCTTGAAAAAATCGGCATCGCATTCGCGCGAACTGATGTCGGGGATAAATACATCAGCAGATTGATGCTGATGGAAAATTACGTCCTCGGCGGTGAACAATCCGGGCATTACCTGATTTATACAGGTGTGCCGACATTCACAACAGGAGATGGATTGCTAAGCACAATTGAGCTTCTAAAATCGATGAAACACTACAACTCAACCCTTGCAGAACTCTCAAAACCGCTTGTAAAGATGCCGCAACTCTCACTCAACGTCCAGGTCTCATCAAAACCTCCGCTTGAATCGATTCCTGAAGTTATCGCTAAAATCAAGGAAATCGAAAAGAAAACATCGGGATGGGGCAGAATCGTCTTCCGTTACTCAGGTACCGAGCCTTTGGCGCGTATAATGGTCGAAGGAAAACCGCTTGAGAAGCTTGAAACATACGCGCACGAATTAAAATTCCTTGTCGAACGCAATATCGGCAGTTAATGGTCAGTTACATAAGTTTTAGTGAATGGTAGAACAGGCATCCCTGCCTGTTAACATTGATGCTGAGTATCAGGCAAGATGCCTGACCTACCGACAATGACACAAAATTAACCTTACGTTGTACTAATCAATGTGCTCGAACCATTCGGACATAAAGGGCTGCACAAGGTCAATAAACTCGAATTCAACCAAGCAGCGTATGGTTTTTGATGTTTTCACATCTGGTACTTGGGAAATTGCATACAATCCATCGATTTTTTCGAATGCACCTTCGATGGGCATACTCGCAAAAATCAGCAATTCCGTATGTTCATTTATCTGAAATCGGTAGAACTCGCGTTTTAGCAAGGTTTCCATGTCACTGCTTTGGTTTAGGATTGTAATTTCATCTAAACCTTCAATAACTTTGGAAAAAATCTGGTTGCATTTTGCTGATTTCACGGTTCTAAGAGCGTCAACAAGCGGCATTCCGCTATAAATGTTGAAATATGAAGATTGAACGTCAATTCCCCACAATTTCTTTCCCATTGGCGTAATTCTCGCGCTTTGCAGGGGATACCAGGATTCCACCTTCTTTTCAAAAAGGGCTCCTGAATTACACACCTTGATTTCTACGAGTTTCAGGTTTTTTTCACCTTTATCTCGAAAACCGCAAAGCTGAACGATTGTTTTGTCCGGCAATTGCAGCCAATCGTATTTAACGTTTTCATTCTGCACATAATCGTATTTATATTTGGAATCGACACATCCCTTTATTTTGGCTGTTCTCAGCACGTTTGCATAATCGCGTCCGACTTCCAATTCAATTGTTTGTTCCGAATCGGAATTTTCTGCATGCTCAGCTAGATTCAAGCGTCGAAAATGTGTTTTAACCTGCATATCCCAGCGAATTTTGTCGGTGAATCCTGTACCGACTTCGCCAAGCAGAATTTGCGTAATTTTACTTTTTTCCGCTTCATCAGCATTTTGAAGCATAGTATTTATACCAAGTAAAGTTTTGTCCGGCAGCATAAACCACCAGGCTTTGCTCCTCTTTGACACTTCATCAAAATACATATCGCTTATCAGTCCTTTGCCCGAAGGTTTCGAACGAATCGCGTCAAGTTTGTCTTGTGCAGCATTAAAATCATCATCAATCGATAGAATGAAATCCTTCGGAACACTGCAACAGCCGAACGTTACACAAATCACAACCAGGATTGACAGACAAGATGCCTGTCCTACTGAAATGCTGAATTTCATCACCATAACACCACTTAATAAACTCAATATGAATTCAATATTTTAATTCACAAACGTAAATAATGCAAATGGATGAAGTATTTAGGCATTAAAATCGGGATAGACTTCGATAATCTTTGCTTTCAGCTTGCACAACGCAATACGCCAGAACAAGGAAACACTATGTGGATAATAATTCCATTCATTCTCATCGGTGATTGTATCACTCATAATCTCTGAAATATCACAAGATTCACTGTTTTCAAGTGGAGAGATTTCATCAAATATTAATTCAATCGACTTTTTAGCGTTTGGTAAAACAAAAGCTAATTTCTTTTCATCAATTACAACTTTCTTAAATCCCACTGACTCAAGATACAACCTAATAAACGTCTGAAGCATCGGCGCAAACGAATACTGCAAAGGCGTGATTGCACTGCTTGATAACGCTAAATGCAAATCGTCAAAAATTCCATTAATAATGCTTTCGTCAACATCGTAATAAGACACTGTTTTATTGGTTTTTCTGTTGAAAAACTGGACATCTTCAATTGAATTTATCGTTGTATTAAAGGGATACTGGCTGTCATTTTTTGTATATATTTTTATAATCAGAGCGTTGATATTGTCATATTTGCAGATATTGCTGATACAATTGACGTTCCAACCCCTTTTCGAAAGAACAGCATTAAACTCAGTTTGACTAAACTGTACTTTGCTCCATTGATTTAATATTTCCTCACAGTCTTCTTGAGAGCAGACTTCGCTAAATACTTGTGATGTGGGTTGATAGAGTCTGCGTTTGACCACGGCTTCAGCACATTTTATAAAATTCCCCGATTCATGAATCTGCTTCGGATTAGTCAAATACAGAACATCGGCAGGCTCAATTATTATTTGCTCATCATCGACGGTATTCATCTTTAATCCGTCATCTGTGTATTCAACAAAACCAAAATTATCATTAACACTGAAAATCATGGTCACCAAAATACTTTCTATGCCGGTATTCTTTGTTTTTTCCCAGAAAGCAGCCGTTGAATACCGATTCTTCACAATCCGTGATTCGTATTCCATGTAGAATTTATCTAGAAATTCATTGATGAAATTGATTTTGAATTCAACATCTTTGTATTCTTGAAGTTGTTTTATGGAACGCTCAACTCGCTTAACAACCTTGCCATTTTTACTAACAAGAATCTTGAGTCTGTGAAATTTTGTTGAAGCTGAATCGATGCAGACAAATTCTTTCTTCGTTTTACTCGTCTTCTTTTTCGTCGGCTTTTTACCGGTTGGAATCTTGATTGTTTTTGGTTTCGGCTTCAGGAAAACATCAAGATGCTCAGGCAAAAGCAGATAGTTGATGTCAATTTTGTCGAAATAATTTGCTGTGTTTTCTAAAAATGCCCAAATTTTCGGTAAAATTTTCTGCTTTTTCGATTTGCTCGAGACAAGCACTTCGCTGAGGTATCCCAACACAGATATTAAATTCTTATGCAACTCGTCCTTGTTCGTGAAGAAAGGATATTTTGCAATGATATTTGGTGCATTTTCTTTGGTTTTCATCTTCCCGGTGATAAGCATTTCGGCAATTTCCCATGTTTTCATTCTTTTCTCAGGAAATGGCAAAGGCAGGTATTTTAATAACTTTTTTAGTTTCGAATCATCGATAATTTCTTGTATATCGCGGAACCAGCCTATTTCGAGTTTTTCGTAGCGATGTTGTACAAGTGAATAGCAATATTGTTGTGAAATTTTTCGGGAAATCGCGCTCTGAGACCGCTTAATATAAGGATATGTGGGTGATTCTATGTATTCGAGGGAAGTATGGATAATATTCCAAAGTGCAAGCTGCTCAAGTCCAGCAATCCCGATTGTTTTCTCGATAACACCTGCAAATGACGGTGAAAGGAATGCGAAAGTCAACAAAGTCGATTCGCTGAACTCCTGTAAATCCTCTGAGGTCAAATCCTCTTCCAAAGTATCGTTTTCAATATGCCAAAGATTGCGTAATATGAACCAAAGCGTTGATTCTGGTGTATCATTAAAAATATTTGTGCTTAAATTCGGTTGTCTTGACAAAATTGCAAGCGTTTTAAGAACAACCTTTCGACCGCACCATTGATTGTGAATCTTGAATTTCCCATTAATCGCATAATCCGCTTCACTGCAATTGCTGAAACTATCAAGAAGTTTGCAATTATACATCCTGAAAAAACCGTCAGACCGGCTGCCGTATTCAACATCGTATTTCAATCTTACAACTTGCATGAAATTATTGTATGTCCCGCTTAATGGCACATAATTCATGTTTTGAAGCATGTTTTGAAATTCCTTGTCGTCCAATATCTCACGCTCGTAAGCATACGAAAGAAGATTGCTGAAAAGGAGTCTGTTTTTTGAATTCTCAAATACCGGTAATTCAAAGAGGCTTTCTTTGATGAAAGTTAAGAATCCGGATGGTATTTCTGCGAAAATATCTGTCAAAAGCAGGTAAACAGCGGAAAACACTGGCAAAGGAAAGGTCTCGTCGATTGTGCTTTTCTTAATCCTGTCTTCCAACATTTGACAAATTTTTTGTGTAAAATTTTGTTTTTTTTCAATAATCACAAATAACTCAATTAGAAATAGCAAATTTCTTTCATTAATTGAGTTGCTGAACTTGATTTGCCCGAGTAGATTCTCGTAGTAACTGCATGAAACCTCGGATAATGAATTTCCGAATCGATATTTCAGCATCAGATAAAACTTGAAAAATGATTTATATTCAGGATGCTGATGCAAGATGTTTTGCTGTTTGTACTCGCTTAGTGTTACGAGAGGGTGCCAAAATGATAGGTTAGACGCGGAATATGCTCCAAACGACTTGATATTTCCTATAAAGTCGCTTACTAATGTGTGAAAAATAATCTTATCAGTTTGTTTTTTCATATCACAATATATAGAAAGTTATATCTATTTATCGGTTATTTGATTGAAATTTACCAATAATGCCAAATTCTTTCTCAATATTCCCAAATTTTTGCAAATTTTTCCATAATTCATTATTACCTCATCTGATACTTTTCACGTGTTTTAACATAAATAATGACTTAAAAATTTTCTTTTTATAAAATCATTTCTATTCTAATAATATTTACAAAACTCTTTCAATAAAAGATTATCAAAGCTAGCAACTTAAACAAGCTCTGTAATTAGTTGTTTTACATTAAGAGCAATTAATTCTCACTGAATGCAACAAAAGAAATTCCAACATTTTGTTATTAAACACAGTTTTTCAAGAAATATTCCAAAAAAACAAATTCAATTTTTTCTTTCTTGAAAATTTGTACATGTGATGGGCATATTTCGAAAAATTAACATTCTCCTTTTATGTGATATGTGCCCGAACATTAAAAGTTTAGAGTAATCACCGTTCACAAATTACCCAACTTAATGCTGCTATAGTGCTTTGTCAAGAAAGTAGTAAAGGGTTAAAAAAAACTGTCATTCCCAACTCGATTGGGAATCCAGCAGAAGTTAGAATATAATATTGTATCAGTCTGGATTCCCGTTTTCACGGGAATGACAA
>JAIOTL010000374.1 GCA_021106775.1 Planctomycetota bacterium
GAGAAATATTACGATGAATATGATTTTGCGGACTGGACGCATTCGGTGAGTAAAGTACCGATGGTTAAAGCACAGCATCCGGATTATGAGCTTTTCAAGTCGGGAATTCACTCCCAGCGCGGGTTGTCATGTGCAGACTGTCATATGCCCTACAACGCTGAAGGTGGATTGAAATTCTCAAATCATCATGTTTCTAGCCCGTTGAAATATATCTCGAAGACGTGCGTAACCTGCCATCGCGACGGTGAAGAAGAGCTTCAGAACAATGTTTATGAACGTCAGGACAAGATGAAGAAGTCGATGGATTCTGCGGTCGAGCTTTTGTTCCGGTCGCATGTTGAAGCAAAGGCTGCCTGGGACAACGGCGCAACAGAGAAGGAAATGAAGCCGGCACTTGAGTTAATCAGGAAAGCACAGTGGAGATGCGATTTTGTGGCAGCAAGTCACGGAGCGTCGTTTCATGCGCCGATTGAGTCAGCAAGGATTTTGGCGGATTCCATTAGACTTTCGGGTGAGGCAAGACTTGCACTCGCTGGGATTCTGACAAAACACAATGTTGCGCAACCAGTCGCATTGCCGGATATTTCAACGAAGGCAAAAGCACAGAAATACATCGGATTGGATATGGATGCTCAAAATGCGAAAAAAGCAGCAGACCTGAAAAAATGGGCATCAAAATAAACTGACGAAGATTTCGCATCGAAGAGCACGACTGAACACACGTAACTGTCATTCCTGCGGAAAAAGTATAATTTTTCCTTTTACCAATCCTGATTCAACAAGCTTATGAGCATAAGCCGCATCAGACAAAGGCAATCTCTTTTCAATCACAGGTTTGATTTTATTGTCAGCAAGAAGTTTGAAAAGTTCATTTAAATCATGCTCAAACCAGTCTGGACGTTTGTTTCGCAAAGACGCTATGTTGTAAAACATTGCTTTACGTCCGTTCGGCAGAAGTTTCATCAGCAATAAATGCATAAGAACCATAGGAACGTTGCCACCCTTGCCGATAGCAGCATTGTAAAATCCGTATGCAACCAAAGCCCCCTTCTTTCTTAAAGTTTTGAAGGATTTCTTGTAATTGCTTCCACCGATTGGGTCAAAAGCAGCATGAATTCCCTCGGGAAAAGAATTACTGACTACTTCAACAAAATCCTGAGTTTTATAATCAATCCAAGTTGCATCAAGGTTCTCAATCAATTCTTGTTTAGATTTTGATGCTGAACCAAACATCTTCAATTCAAGAAGCTTTCCCAGCTGCAACATTGCAGTTCCAACAGCACCACCTGCACCATGAACTAGAATGATTTGGTTTTTTCCAACTTGAGCAAATCTGTGCAACATCTGATAAGCTGTCATGTATGAAAGTATCAAGCTTACCGCTTCTGCCGAGTCAACTTCATCAGGGACAACCACAAGACGTGATTCGGGCAAACAAATGTATTGTGTGTAAGCACCAGTTACGGTCAATTCTGCAACTCTTTGACCAAGTTTGAATTTATTTGTGCTTTTTCCAAGCTTATCAACCTCACCAACAAGGTCATATCCAGGTGTGAATGGTGGTTTATCTTTGAGCATAGGATATTTTCCGCACCTGATGGTTCTGTCAGTAAAAGATGCGCTTGTTGCAAGAACTTTAATTCGAACTTCATCATCCATAGGTTCTGGAAGCTGTTGTTCCTCAACTATTTTCATTACATCGGGACCACCAAACTCATTTATAACAATTTTTTTATAAGACATATTCACTCCTTAAGTTCAGTGTTATTGGAAAAATACACAATAAACATGAGCTTGTTACACTTATTACGTAATGAAGTTGTTACAAATTTGAAGAAAATATGATTAACCTGACACTTAACTGGTGTTATACGTATATTAAGCTAACTTACTATGAGCAAAGAAATGTTCGGATATAGATTAATTGACTTTTTCCTGCGTAAGCCGGTCTCAGTTCTAATGCTGTTTCTCGCGCTTCTTATCGTCGGGTTAATTGCGGTTTCAAAAATCCCGGTGCAGCAGATGCCAAGCGGGTTTGAGTTTCCTTCCGTCTGGATTAGCACATCCTACGTTAGTCAGGATGCAGGGATTTCACCTTTGGAAGTCGAGGAGAATCTTGTCAAACCCATCGAAGATGAGCTAAGTACGCTTTCGGGACTTGAGAAATTGCACAGCACAGCCGAATCTGGCTCAGCAAGTTTCTGGGTGCAGTTCTCGCAAGATACTGATATGACCGAGATGTATTCGGAGGTAAAGGACAGAATTGACCGTGTTCGCGCAAAATCCGACGACCCAATCAGTCCACCGCGTTTATTCATGTGGAATCCGCAGAACAGACCGATTATCGACTGCATAATTATGTGGAAACGGGACAAAGTTGATGACCCGTACAAATATATTGACAATGTAATTATGCAGAGGTTGAGCAACATTTCTGGAGTTGCCCGTACGGATATTCGAGGTCTTGTGGTGAACTCGATTTACGTGGATTTGATACCGTCATCCATTGAGAAGTACAACCTGTCGACATATCGCGTGAACAGAGCGCTCAGGCAGGACAATTTTATGAGCGATATTGGAACCATCAAGGTTTTTGACGAAAAATATTTTGCAGTTTCTGACATGACTTTCAGTTCTGTTGATGAAATCAGAAAGTTCCCGATTACTGAAGATGTTATGCTTGACGACATTGCGAATATCACCGAATCATCAAGTCTTCAGGATAATATTGTCCGGTTTAACGGAGACCCAGCGGTAGTCATAAGGATTTATAAGACTTCGCAGGCGAACACCGTCGATTTATCCGAGAAAGTGAAAGCGACTCTTGACGAATTACGGAGCGATAGGGAGCTTGAAGGTTTTTCATATTCGATTACCTCTGACCAGGGTGATGACATTCTTTCGGGTATAAATGCGTTAAAAGATACTGCGATTTGGGGAGGAATTTGGGCGGTTTGCATCCTTTTTTTCTTTCTACGCAGGTTTCGCATGACAATGCTAATCGCCATGACCATTCCGCTTTCCGTGCTTATTGCAATTGTTGTCCTTTATTTTACAGGCGGAAGTATAAACCTTCTATCGCTAATGGGTTTTACGCTTGCCGTTGGAATGCTTGTGGACAATGCGGTTGTAGTAACGGAAAGCATCGCTAGATATAAGGAGGAGAAGTTTGAAGCGAAATCAGCTGCGATTCTCGGTGCTGGTGAAGTTATGCTTGCTATCACTTTAGCAACACTCACAACGGTCATTGTATTTATGCCGTTGATTCTTATCGGTGACAACAAAGGTTTCACGTTTTACATGGGTAATATCGGGATTCCGTTATGTTTGTCGCTTTTCGCATCACTTCTAATCGCTGCAGTATTTATTCCACCAGGCGCATCAATTGTATCAAAGAAAACCAAGAACGGCAATTTCGCGATAATGCGTCATTTTGACAGATTTGCAAACAGCATTGTTTCCTGGCTCAGACGCAGATATCTGGGTGGGTTGAATTTCGTCCTTAAACACAGGTTATTGGTCTTTTTCGTCGTTGCTGTGGTTTTGTATCCAACTTATATGGCGGTGATGCCTGAGGAATCGGGTGGTTGGTCATCAGAAGGTGAGATGAAGGATTATAAGCTGAAAATGAGCGACTATGGCAGAGGTAAAGCATCGCGCATTCGGATTCATATTGGAATGCCTCAGCAGAGTACACTTCAGGAAACCCACGAAGTTTTCGTTAAAGTCATTAAAATCGTTGAAAAAAACGAAAAACAGATTCCGTATGAAAACATTCTCGAAAGTTTTGACCAGGGGGGTGGTCGCATCTCGTTGTATCTCAAGCAGGATGCGGATTACGACACGATGGAAATTACAAAAATGCTGCGGGGGAAATTTCCAAAAATCCCGGGTGTGCAGATAAACATCGGCTGGTGGGGTGGTGGATTCAACCCTGAAAGCGAAAGGGTTTCAATACTTTTGACAGGCAGAGACTCTGAGAAACTGATTGAGCTGGCAAATATTGTCGAAGAACGCTTGAAAAGCTTGGAGGATTTAAGCGATATAACAACTGAAGTTACTGAGGGTAGAGACGAAATGATGCTCAGCGTTGACAGAAAAATGTCGATGGAATTGAATGCAAATCCGCGATTTTTAATGATGAGTCTGTCATATGCTTTGAACGGTTCACGAATCAGTGATTTCAGGGAAGGCAGCGTGAGAAAACAGATTATCGTGAGGCATGAACGCCCGAAACATATGGATGTAAAAACCTGGAAAACGAAAATGTATAACATGAATCGTGGTGATATATTTGAAATGCCGGTGCCGACTGCGAATAACAGCGTAATCCCGATGAAAGTCATACTCAAGCCTAACCCGAAATTCGGGAAATCGCTCAGTTCAATAACCAGGCAGGACAGGAAAACGACGTTGCAAATATCGGCAAACGCACCAGCGGACAAGTTTTTGATGATAAACGAGCAGATTAAGGGGCTTTTTGAGCAGTTTGAGTTTCCAAGCGGTTACAGCTGGGACCTCGGTGAGAGGGCGCACAGATGGGATGAGGAGCAAGGGTCGTCGTTTGTGGCACTGCAGGCAGCATTAATCGGCGTTCTGCTGATTATGGGATTTTTCTTCGAATCGCTGATTATGCCTTTTGCAGTCATCATGGCGGTTCCGCTTGCTGCTGTCGGCGCATTCTGGATGCTGATTTTTACGGATACTCCTCTTGAAATGATGGGTTTTACAGGTTTTGTAATTTTAATCGGGCTTGTTGTGAACAACGGCATTGTGCTGATTGACCTTGTGAATCGCAAGAAGAATCAGGGTTTTTCGACTTTTGATGCGATAATGTATGCTGGCAAGTATAGATTCCGCCCGATTATTATGACGTCGATGACAACAATTTTCGGGCTTCTGCCAATGGCGTTGGGCAAAGTGGATTTCATGGGTATGAATTTCTCCCCGCTTGGTAAAATCGTAATTGGCGGATTAATTACCTCCACGCTTCTGATGTTGTTTGTTGTGCCGGTGGTTTATAGCGCGATTGACGGATTCCGCAAGAGTATTGCAAAGATTGGCAAAGTTGCACTCTCACCTTTCAACAACCGAGAAGAATAATTTCGCCAGTGCATCACTTCCACAAGGGAAGGGTGATTGACGACAGGCAAGATTGAAATGGTGATTGAGCGGAGTCGAAATCACCAAATGTCTCTGAGGTAGTTGAGGTTCTCGAAACCACCATGTTACGTGTTGCCTTCGATTACGTTGCCTTCGAGAACTCCTCCTTCGACTACGCTCAGGCAACAACGTCAGAAATGACAGGCAAGGATGCCTGTCCTACAGCGTGTAGCTGGGAAATTGCACCACACAAGCAGTTGTATTATTGCAGTTCGTCCATATTTGATGCCTAATCGATTTCATAGCAAATTAATAGCAAAGTATAGGGAAATTATCAGGCAAACGCCTGCAAAACGCTAACGAACGCTAAATTGATGCCTTTGCATAAGGTTGAATTGTCATTCTGAGCGAAGCGAAGCGGACGAAGTCCTTTAATTATCCAGGATGGTCATACACAAAACATCGAATAAGAAATCACTTATTTTCCACTGAAGACAAAGATTCACATTCAGAATATTTTTAGACATAGAACGTTTGAATGCAATATACGTTTAATCTTTCACTATCCTGGATTCTTCGGTCATTTCGCTTACGCGGAAGTCGCTGTTTTCATTCCCTCAGAATGACACGTTTTGGATATTTTCTCTACAAAATCGACAGATTCTGTGAAATATGCAACGGGAACGTAAACTTAAAGGGTTTCGACGTGCGGGTTGTTGTCAGTTGAATTTGTTTCATATCGGAAATTCAGCGTTTTGGGATAGAATTGCGTTTCGCGAATCTCGCCTGATTGCAGTATCTCACCACCACAAATGCAGCATTTCACCGGTTTCTGCTCCTTGATAATTTGGACGTTTCCGCATGACAGACAACGAACCGCAGGTAAGCTGATACTAAGCTGGCGTGAAGTCTTCATAGAAAACACCGACTTCAGCAGATTCAAGATTTCTTGTGGTTTGAGCGACGGCACAAGCGCGCCTGCAATAATGTTCTTTCCGTTTGTAATCCCGGCAATCCGAGCCAGTTCGCGTGTTTTCTGCATATGATTCATGCTGTCATCGATAATCTCAAAGCCGGGGGGATAAATATTGATGAGATTGTTGAAAATAAAGAACTCGGTGTTTGCCCCGAAATGCTGACGGTCATAACTCCAGAAGAATTCAGTTGCATCATAATCGGTTTCAGAATGCAGCGAAACATCGAAATCGAGACTTTCGAGTTCTTCCTTGAGTTTGAATTGCAGGTATGAGAGGAATTTCACGGCGGATTTGCTGATTTCGTTCTCAATTGGCTTATTTTCCTCGAACAAGTTCATTGTAGTGTCGAAACCTCGGCGTTTGCCTTTTTTACCGATTGACCAACGTTTTTTCTCACCGAGCATGTACATTATTGCAGGTGTCAAACCCATGAGCCGAATTTCGCTCCTGAAATTTTTTATCGAAAGCGATGCAGGATGCTCAGGATTCTTAAATATTGGCAAGTTAAACCGGTTGAAATAACTTCCGATGAAGACGTGATGTTCGGTTATTGCTTGCAGGGCTATTTCCATCGTGTGCTCAAGTGATTCTGTGAAATTGTTCTCGTTATTGTTTGCTGAGTATGCTGCCTGCGGAACATTAACACTAAAGCTGTTCAGGACGCATTGCGTTTCCTGCGACGTTGAATTAAGCATGCCCTTGATGTTCTCATCCTCAAGCTGATATTTTACGTTGCCGAATTCCGAAGCACAAATTGTTGAATGCTCAAGTATTTTAATATTTGCGGGTTGAAAAATATCCTTCCAATCGAATTTGAAAATTGTGTGAATGTTTTTTTGCAGCATTTTATTGCGCAACAACAGCTCGAAAGTGATAAAGGCGAGATTTTTGATAATTTCGTTGAATTCACCTATTGTTTTACCTGAATTTATGGGCTGTTTGTTCAATTCAAGTGCGGGGAGTTTGTCAACGAGATTTGGGGCTTTATAATTAATCTCAATCTGAAGATTTTTATCCTGAAATTGCGTGAGAGCGAGGAGAATGCGCCTATATTGATTCATTAGCACATCACCGGGTAAATCTCGGAGCAAAGGTGCAATTGCCCATGTAAAGCCCTGAATCTCAACGGCATCGCTGATTTCGAACAATTGGCTGATATACCGAATTAATTGGGTTATGAATTCATCGAAATTCTCAGCGGATTTCTCGCCGGGAATACCTTCTTTCAGGCAATCAAGTGTGAACGAAATTTTTCGAAATTTTAATGGATTTGTGAAAGCTCTCGAATAAAGCTGACCTTTTTGAACTGCTTCGATTATCGGAGGTGAGAAAATCCTGCGTACGCCGTATTGCTGAAAAATCTTTCGAGAAACATATTCGTCGATGTCTGAGGCAGAAGTTAACGGAGGCTTACTGTCGCTGAGCCTGCCTCGCTGCAAGATTTCATCAATTGTGTTTATTTCGACCACTGCGGGCTCGTGCTCAGCTTGAATATCGAAGTATCCGAGTTCTATGAGTTCGACGTCAATCAAAGCTCTGATGAGTTTGCTGGTAATTTTGGCTTTGCCGATTGAAAAAACCTTTTCCTCAACATTATATGCAATATCCTCTGCGACTTTGCGCGCGACACCTGTTTTGATTATTAAATCTTCGTGAATTTTCCGTCTGTCCCAGAGCGAAACCTCGCTCCCGCTGCCCACAACAGAAATTTCAAAATCCTCAAAAAGTGAAGGTTCGCGGAAATTTTTACTCGATTTGTTTGCATCAAGTTTCTTCTGCTCTTCGCGCCAGAGTATGAACGCCTTTGCGATTTCAGGGTCTGCAGTTTCCAAAAGTACTCGTTCCACCCACTCAGAAACGTCCTCGTGTGTAGGATATGTCTCAATATAATTTCTTTCGAGAAAAAATGTAACAACGTCAGCCAGTTCTTCCGCGAGTTCGTAGTCAGGCGCGCCAGCAAGCACTGTTGCCTGGTAAATCGAACGTGTGATGTCCTTTTCGTCGAAAGGAACAAGCGTGCCGTCGGGTGACATTATTTTTTTGATTCGCGCCATAATATCTCCGGAACAAGGTTCAAAACGAATGCGTCAGAGTTGAAATCAATCTTATATTGAATTGTGAATTCATGCAAATTAAAAAGCTGGGGAACTTCTCCCCATTTTGGTTTACATCGGTGTTTGGGTGTTTTCTATACGAAACCTTGGAATTCTGTGAAATATGCAAAGGGGTCGGAATAAATTGTCATTCTGAACGGAGTGAAGCGGAGCGAACAAAGTGAAGAATCCAGGATGCGAAATGAAAAATATGGATTACATTTAATAAATTATGTATGGAAAATTCTGAATCTGAATCATTACCTTCATTTGAAATTGCATTTTTCATTATTCTCTAATTTACGTATGACCATCCTGGATTGCCACGTCAGTCGCTTCGCTCCTTCCTCGCAATGACAACGGGAGATTGACAGGCAAGATGCCTGTCCTACCATTTACTCGACAAAATCTGCAGATTCGGTGAAATATGTACAACCGGAAAGAAAATGCATGCTTGCATGCCTGTCCTACCATTTACTCGACAAAACCGATAGATTCGTTGTAATTCAAAAAGGGGACGGAAACTTAAAGCAGGTTTACCCACCCTTAGTCGATGTAATATTCATTGAGGTATTTCTTTACTTTTTTCTTTGAATCATCGATTTTCATATTATGCAGTAATCGTTTCACCTGAGGAATTGAAACAGCAGACATTGAGAAAGACCGAAGTCCGAGTCCGACGAGAAATTCTGTAAAACGGATATTTCCTGCCATTTCTCCGCACAAGCTGCACTCGATGCCGGCAGCATCAGCAGCATCGATGGTTTTTTTGATGAGATATAAAATCGATGGATGATCCTGCTCGAACAGATGAGCGACTCTGCCATTATTCCTGTCCACAGCAATTGTGTATTGCACTAAATCGTTTGAGCCGATAGAGAAAAAATCGACTTCTTTTGCGAGTTTCTCAGCGATTAATGCTGCTGCGGGAACCTCAATCATAATTCCTATGGGCATATTTTCGTTAAAATCGTATTTTTCACTTCTAAGCTCATCCTTGACTTCTTCGAAGACTCCTTTGACCCGGTTGAGTTCATCAAGTGAGCTTATCATCGGGAACATGAGCCGAACATTGCCTTTCAAACTTACTCGTAAAATCGCCCGAAGCTGAGCGCGAAACAGATGAACAAATCGCGGGTCAAGCGAAAGTCGAATCGAACGCAAGCCGAGAAATGGGTTTGCTTCCTGACCGACCAGCAGTTCGCCGGTGAATTTATCCGCACCGAAATCCATCGTCCGAATTGTGAAAGGTTTGTCTGTGCCGAGATAACTGAGTGAGCGTTTATAAACTTTGTAATGATCTTCTTCGGTTGGCTTACTGCCGGTGAGCGAGAAGATAAACTCTGTCCGAAACAGCCCTATCCCATGCGCGCCATATTTTAGCGATATTTCGATTTCGGAATCAAATTCAATATTCGACAGAAGCCGGATTTTCTCGCCATCAAAAGTTTCTGCAGGATACTGACTCACTTCCTCGACAAGTCTTGTTCGTTCAAGCGATTCCTGTTCCTTGCGCTTTTCATATCGCTCGATTGTGCGTTCATCAGGCTCAATTATTACGGTACCTCTACGACCATCGAGAATAATAATGTCGTTAGGTGTGATTTCCGAAAGAATTCCTTCAGCACCTACAACCGCTGGTATTCCCAGAGCATTGGCAAGAATAGCAGAATGGCTGGTTGAACCGCCAATTTCAGTGAGAATGCCCTGAATCATGTTTCTGTCGAACCCTGCAGTTTGCGAAGGTGTCAGCTCTCGGGCTGCGAGAATACCTGGAGTATCGAAAGTCTGAGATACTGCTTTTCCAATGAGGTTTTTCAGCAATCTCCGTTCAATATCTGTGAAATCCGCTGCTTTCGTGCGAAAAGTGGGGTCTTCCATGTCAAGTAAAAGCTGTTTGTATCTTCTGAAAACCCTGTTGACAGCAAACTCGGCAGTGCAAAGGTTTGATAGAATTTTGTCAGAAATTTCGTCAAAAAGGACAATGTCATTAAGAATGGCAATATGCCCTTCAAAAATCATCGAGATATGCTCGCTGTCACTTTGTTCTTCGATAGAACGTTTAATGTTCCGAAGTTCTTTTACGCTAATTATTTTGGCTTTTTCAAGTCTTATAATTTCGCTGTCGATTTCCGATGGTTTTATCCTTCTGCGCGTAACGGGGAATTCGCTCGGTTCAAGTACATGAACAGGCGCGATGACAATACCTTCAGAAACTCCAATACCTCTTTTGATTTCCATGATTATTCACAAAAGGATTTTCTA
>JAIOTL010000256.1 GCA_021106775.1 Planctomycetota bacterium
AATGAACGTGTGATACACATTCTGTAGAGGGTGTTGCGAGCAGCTTTGATTCTGCGTCTGATTCGAAGTGATCTACGAATCTTCTGTTTATTCTTCCACTTTGAGTGTTCCATGTTATTCCTTCGCTTTACTCTGTTTCTCGACCGCATCAAAAAGCGCAAAAAATTGCGCCCCGATTCTCGCGGTCGGGGCTGAAGCAAACTTATAACAGAAATGCAAATAATTCAAAATGGTTTTTCGCCAATAATGAATATTTATTCGATTATTTTATTTATTCTCGGATTTTTCCTGTAACAAACCCGTCATTACATCAATCGCTTTCCCAAGCTGGCTGTCATCGGGAATGCTGAAAAAAGGTGTATAGGTTTTACGTTGATCGAATTCATTTTGAAGTGAAATAAGTGTTGCGAGACGGAGTTCTGCGAGCATTGTTTTCTCGGAGAGTTGATATTTTTGTGCGATTTCAATGAATTTTCCTGCGTTTGGATATTGTTGTAGATTGTCAACAGGTTCATACAACTGCTTGCTGAAAAAGTCAGGTCGTGCGCTCATTTTATGACGCATTTCGTATATGATTTCAGGTAGATTCTCGGTTTCGCGCATTCTGGCAATTTGCTCAAAATCATCAGGTTTTAGAGATTGCTCATTTATCTTGAAATCAGGCGTGATGCCGATGTGATGGACTTTTTCACCCTTAGGCAGAAAATATGTCATCACTGTCATGTACAATAGCCTGGCATCTTTGCCACCGCCTAACATGCCCAAAAGCCCGCCACCGCCTGAATCTTTTGCCGGTGATGAATTCAAAATTATCGCAGTTTGCCCGACTCCTTTGCCAAAGGTCTTTTTCCCGACAACAAAAGCCCTTTTATGCGATTGAAGACATCCTGAGGTCATTTCCGACGCGGAAGCGGAAAGTTTGTTCACGAGAATAACCAACGGCATGTCGAATAATTTTTCCTTCGTAGCAAGATAATGCGTTGTTTCATCGTCGATCTTTTTTCCTTTCATGCCAGGCTGAAACATCTCCGCAAGCTTACCCAACGGGTTTTTGTACGTACTTTTCGTGATTGTCAAGATTTTCCCTTTTTCGAGGAAGAGATCGCATAGTCCAAGCGCGGAATTTATCGTTCCACCTGGATTGTTGCGCAAATCGAGTATCAAACCCTTTACATTTTTCTTCTGCAACTCGATTATTATCTTCTGAATCGTGGTGTGAAGCGTCATTGTGAACATTTTTGTGCGAATGTAGCCGATATTTCCCGGAAGAACTGCACCAATTGCCTCAACCCGATTGAGTGTGTGTTGTTTGCCCACAAGTTTTATCGCATTTCTGATACTCTTCCGCTTAATCCAAATCGAAATCGTTTCGTCTAAATTCGCGGTCAAAAGCGTAGAAATCTCCTCAGTTTTCTTGATTTTGCTCAGCTTGGTGCCGTTTATGCTGATTATTTCATCACCAACCTGGATGCCCATGTAAAACGCTGGATAATTCCACTGGATGAAATTCGCATAAAATTTACCGTCATCTTTCTTCTCGACCATTAAACCGATTGATTTATCAGCACCCGACAGCATCTGCTGCTGCAGCTTCATTATCTTTTCCATGGTCAGAATCTGGCTGAACGGGTCTTTGGTCGTCTTAACCACGCCGTTGGCTGCAATGTCAGCAATCTTAATAATATCAAGTTCGAGGATTTCATCGGAATAACGGTTCAGCAGATGTATGAGCTGGGTAACAGATTTGAACTTCGATTTCTCAAGAAACGCAATTAGTTTGTTTTTCTCGACTTTGCTAAGGTCTTCGTTCTTCAAGTATTGAATTACAAGCTTTTTCGCGCCCTCGATGTACTCAGGTTTTGTATATTTCGCGCCGTCAGGATGATTTTTCTTAACCTTTGAAATAACTTCAACCAAATACTTTATTGACCGTCTTTCAACGTCGGATGTCTGTGAATTACTCTCCAAAGCACTAACCGCGAAGGAAAGTAGAAGGATAGTGAAAATCGAACAAAAATATCTCTTAATCATAATATCTCCTTGGCTTAGGCTGTGTTTGAAAAATGACCTTTATTGTCATTCCCAACTTGATTGGGAATCCAGAATCTGCGATATTCAGTGTATTATCTGGATTCCTGCTTTCGCAGGAATGACAATTTTCAATTTTTCAAACACACCCTAGTAATTTTCCGACTGAATATGATACTATAATCAAGCGAAATTTTGTATAGAATTGTGTGGAAATACCTTTAATGAAGTTCAACTCGGAGGTTTTATGCGTGAAGAAATAATCAAAAGATTACCGGAAATAGGCTGGATAAAAGAACCAAAATTACGCGAGAAAACCCTTAATTGCTGGGTACGTGCTATGAAAGAAGGTGGATGGAAAATATCCGACCTTGACGAAATCCCGTTCACGCTGTTGATTGAAAAAGCACCGGTAACCCTCGTTGAACACACACGCGGAGTTACGCAAGTGGCAAAAGGAATTGCCGATGCTCTGCTTAACGTGTTTTCAAACGAATTGTACAAAATTGATTATGATGCTCTGGTCGCTGCAGCGATTCTCCATGATGTCGGCAAATTGCTGGAATACGAGCGTGTTGAGGGTAAAATAGTGAAATCCCGTAACGGCAAATTCCTCCGGCATCCGTTCTCAGGACAGGCATTGTGCTACGCAGAAGGCATCGACGATGCAATCCTGCACTGCATCGCGGTTCATGCTAAAGAGGGCGAAGGTCAACGTGTTTCTACAGAAGCGATTATCGTCAATAAGGCAGATTTCGCGTGTTTTGAGCCATTAAAACTCTAAGCAATTAACAATATGATATAAATAACTTAAAAACATAGGGAGGAAATTATGAAAGATGTTCTTGCACGGCTTGGGATAAAAGATGCAAATCTCGGGACTTTTAACGGTGAATGGATTGGAAAAGTCGATGAATCACGAGTATTGAATGTTGAATCGTCTATTGACGGCAGTCATATTGCAAAAGTTTACCAGGCGTCGGAAGAAGATTATGACGCGGTTATCGGAAAAGCGCACGAAAAGTTTTTGAAATGGCGGATGTTTCCTGCGCCGAAGCGGGGTGAAATCGTTCGGCAGATAGGCGAAGAGTTGCGCAAGCATAAATCAGACCTTGGCAAACTCGTAACCTTTGAGATGGGTAAAATCGTCAGTGAAGGCGAGGGCGAAGTGCAGGAAATGATTGACATTGC
>JAIOTL010000343.1 GCA_021106775.1 Planctomycetota bacterium
AATATTACCAGTATTGTTCATGAATGTCGCAAGTTTCTTGGAATTGCGGACATTTTAATCATAACTGGCGGTCTTGGTCCAACAACGGATGATTTGACCAGAGAAGCAATTGCAAAGGCTTTTGATATTGAGTTTACAATTAGTCAAACGCATTTGCAGGATTTTACTAAACGACTTGAGACAAATCAGATTGCTCAGCCTGTAAACAACGAAGTGCAGTTTCAATATCCCAAAAGCAAAGGAATTGCCATTGAAAACCATGTTGGTGTTGCGCTCGGTTTCATGATAACCAAGTTTGCAGGCAAATTAATCGTCGTTCTGCCGGGTGTTCCACGCGAGATGATGCCAATGTTCAAAGCGAGTGTTGAACCCGAAATCCTCAGACGCTTTGACATAAAAGAGCGAATTTATACATGTGTTTTAAAATGTTTCGGTGCATACGAATCTGTCATCGATGAAAAGATAAAACATCTTTGCGCACCTGAAAAAGACCCGAAAGGCGGGATTCAAACCCATGATTCCGTTGTTACTGTGCGCTTTTGGACAAATGATACGGATGAAAACAGAGCAAAAATTCGCTTGAACGCAGTTGTTGACGAAAGCAAGAAAATCCTTGGTCCGCTTGTCTTCGGCTTTGGAAATGACGAGCTTAACACGGTTGTTGCGGAATTATTGGCGGAAAGCGGCTTGCGCATCGGATGTGCTGAATCCTGCACCGCCGGTCTTCTCACCCACTATCTCAGTCAAATACCTGGAATAAGTTCATATTTGAAGCAATCGGTAATCTCGTACAGCAACGAGGCAAAACATGAACGGCTTGGTGTTTCCGAAGTACTTTTCGAGCAGCACGGCGCGGTTTCCGCTGAGGCAGCTTTCGCAATGGCACAAGGACTCATCAACACCAGTACAAACATTGACCTTGCCATCTCTATCACAGGCATTGCAGGTCCAGGCGGTGCAACGGAAGAAAAACCTGTTGGACTCGTGTACATCGCAATCGCATCAAGACATACGCGAGAACTCAGAATCGTCAGGAAATATAATCGGCGGGGTGAACGAAATATGATTCAGCAGCACGCTGCTCTATGTGCCTTGAATCTGCTTCGATTGTTCCTTATCGACAGACTCGATGCGCCTGAACTGGGAACAACTGCAGACTTTCTGCTTTAAGTTTACAACACAGTCAATAGGGCATGCAAGCATGCTTTACTTTACTCCACTGTCAATAGGTCAATTAACCCTTGAGTCCTATTATCAACGCTGCGAGAAAAAGTACTCTTGCTTACCTATTGTTAATGGTGTAATTTAAAAGCAGGTTTACCTGTCCAGCCTCGCTGGATTAAGTTTACAACACAGTCAATAGGGCATGTAAACATGCTTTTCTTTTGCAGGTGTTGTGAAAAAAGGCGGAAAGTCCGCTTTACCTGTCCATAATTTTTCAGTTTGCATTGCAATTTCCTACAAATTAGGTAAATTACTCGAAAATACTAAATTTTGGTGCATTGGTTGTTGTTTTCAGGAGAAAACCTGACATGAATAGCGAGAAAAATAGCAGTCGGAAAAATGAAAAATCTTCCACCCCAAAAGGAAAGAAAATCATCCTTCCTCCGTCCGTAGAAGAAAAAATGAAAAATGAAGTCAGTGAAAATGAGAAAACTGAGGAAGCAGTTGGCGAAACGGAAAAATTGAAGGAAAAACTTGCGAAAAGTGAGAAAGAAATAAAAACACTCAATAAAGAGTACCTGTTGCTCCAGGCTGAATTCTCAAACTTTCAGAAGCGACTGCGTAAAAATGATGAGGAACGAGCAAAGTACGCACTTCAACCCTTTGCATCGTCGCTTTTGTCGCATATCGACGCTTTTGAACAGGCGCTGACGACGGACAGCAAGGCTGATGCTCAGAAAATTCTCGACGGCTTCATGCTGATTTACAAAGGAATTGCAAAGGCTTTCAATGATTTCGAAATAAAAGTTATATTGCCTGAAAAAGGTGAAGTAATAAATCTTGAATTTCATGAAGTGATGCTGACTGCAGAGGATGCGGAATTGTCAAACAACACTGTGTTTGAGGTAATTCAGAAGGGGTATATGCTTTTTGACAGAGTGTTGCGCCCGGGAAAGGTTGTTGCAGTTAAGAATCCGAAGCCTAAAAAGGTAGAGATTGAAACAGCACCTGAAACCGCCGAAGTAATTGACGCAGAAAATATTCCCGACTTAGAAGCACCGGAAATTATTGAAGATACTGACACACCGGACGAAAACACACAATCCGACAATTGATTTCACATTCATTTTACGGGTCTATTTACGGTTTTGGGTTTTCCTTGGGCATAATTACCGTGTCAGAGAATGAGAAGTAATTCGATGTCCCAAGCGTACGTGAGATTTTTGGGTCAGCGAAATGCGGGAAAATCTCTTTCAAATATGCTTCAAGCATCTGATACGTCGGTCCGAAACGGTCGTGATACATATAATATTGCAGCTCGTAGCCGAAATCATCGGCACTCTGATACCTCAAATTTCTATCGCGTTCCAGAGCTTTCATCATGATTTTCTCAAGTTCCGGCGGCACTTTTGAATTATACTGGCGAATCGGCGGAATCTTGCGTTCGGTGATGTTTTTCATTGTAATCACGGTGTTATCATCGGAAAAGATATTCTGACCGGCGAGCATTTCATACATTACAATACCCAATGAAAAAACGTCGCTGCGTTTATCGGTTTGTTCAAACCTTGCCTGTTCGGGGCTCATGTACTGCACTTTACCCATGAGAATCTCGCCTTCACGATTTCGCATGTATGCTTTTGCCTTGGCAATACCGAAATCGGTAACTTTCACGACTCCCTGCGTATCAATCATAATGTTTTTCGGGCT
>JAIOTL010000186.1 GCA_021106775.1 Planctomycetota bacterium
AACAGGAGAATCGGCGAATTGGCAATCATCGCTCGCGCAATCGCAATTGATTGACGCTCGCCACCGGAAAGTCTTGCACCACGTTCGCCAACAACAGTATCCCAACGCTCAGGCTGTTCCTCTATAAATTCCAAAATATTCGCATCTCGAGCAGCTTGCTCAAGCTCTTTCTGCGTGGCATCGGGCTTCGAGTATGCGATATTCTCGCGAATCGTAGTGTTAAACAGGAAAGTATCCTGCGTAACAACCGCGATAAGGTTGCGAAGCGACACCGGGTCAAGCTCGCGCAAGTTTTTGCCGTCAATCGTAATTTCACCCTTCTGCGGGTCGTAAAAACGCAGGAAAAGGTCGAGAATCGTTGACTTTCCGGCACCACGCTCCCCGACAAATGCTGCAATCTTACCTTTTTTCACGCTGAAATTCACATCACTGACCGTGTACATCGACTCATCCGACATAGTTTCATCATCATTGCCGTTCGGATACCTAAAACTAATATCTTTGTATTTTATTTCATCCTTGAATGAATCGAGTTTGAGAGCGTTTTCGGATACCTGAATGCGTGGCTTTTCCTCCAAGATTTCAAAAAGACGCTCCGTTGCAACAAATGCATCTTGAAACATGTTTATACTGCGGGTGAGTCTGCGAAGCGGGTCGAACGTAGCAACAAGTGCAACAACAAACACAGTAAAGTCACCGGCTGTAATCTTGCCAAAAGGTCCACCCTTAACAACAAGATAACCACCGACAAAAAGAACCCCCACAAGCAGAATATTGTATATGAAATCTGTCCCGGAATTGTTGTAAACCTTGTATTTGTTCGCATTCATCTGCCGGTTAAACCAATGCTGAGTAACCTCCTCAAAACGCTCAATCTCCCTGTCTTCGCGCCTGAACGCCTTGATAACCCTGATACCCGCAAAACACTGCGAAAGTGTGTTCATAACTTCACCGAGAGTCTGGCGTGCCTTACGACTCCAAAATCTGACGCGCTTTGAAAGATAAGCCAGGATAATAATCAGTATCGGCGCGAAAAGTATTAGAAAAACCGCAAGCTGAGCAGATGCATAAATCGCCAGTGCCAACCCGAAAATAAGTAAAAATGGCTGAACCAGAAAATCCGAAGTCATATATTGTATTCCCGCCCTGAATGCTTGAATGTCGTTGCTCATTCTGCTCAGAAGGTCGCCTTGTCTGCGCTGAAGAAAATATTGCACATCAAGAGACATCAAATGTGCCTGAAGCTTGCGTTGAACATCAGTCATCGACTTGGCAATCAACCAGTTGCTGAAATACTGACGGACGAAACCTGCTGGTCCTTGCACAAACGCAAGTCCCAAAAGCCAAAACATAATTATTATTAATTCCGAAAATCGGTCTGATAATATCGTATCGCTTGCGAAAACATCGTTCATGATCGGTCTGAGGAAGTAGATGCGTCCTTGAGAAGTGGCGGCATAGACAGCGGAAGCGATGATGACAAGGATTAGTATTTTTTTGTATGGAAAAACAAACTTTGCGATGCGATACATCAAGACATACCACGGTGCACCGAAGTTGTAGTCGTATTTTCTTTTATTTTTTTGAGTTTCAGTTTCGCTGATTTCAGCATGATTATTATTCATTATCAATCCTAAAAATATGCCCACAATATTAGCAAATACATGAAAATGTACAAAATAATTCAAATTGAGTTGGCAGAATTAAATATCGTATTTCCGATTATTAAAGAAATCATAGAATCTCATATAGATTTCAGTGTGTATAAAACTTCAGGAGAAAATAATGCTGATAAACGGAATTGAGTATAAACCTTATAACGGCGCGTTTAACGATATGAATTATGCTGCTCAGATTGTTGGAAGGAAAGGTGCAGCTCCTATTGAGACCGGTAAAAGCAAGGTTACAACGCTCGATGCTGTGATGGAGCTGATCGAGGATGGAGATATTGTTTCTTACCCGCATTATTACAGACTTGGCGACAATGGCATGAAGATGGTCGTTGATAAGCTTAGAGAACACGGCAAGCGAAACATCAAGCTCTATGCCAACGCAGTCTTTGATAATACTGACCCCTGGCTTTATCAGGCATGGCAGGACGGTATTATTTCGGGCGTTTACGGGAATTTGTATCGGAAGTTCGGTGCGCATCTGACGAACGGCGATTTATTACCCTGGGTTGGCATCGGATTTAGTCATGGAAACCGTGTTCGCAAACTTCAAACCGGTGAAGTTCACATCAAAGTGGCGTTTGGACCTGTACCAATCGCCGATATTCATGGTAATTCAAACGGTGTTATGGGCAAGGAAGAACATTGGTGCGGTCCGCTTGGTCTGTTCTCAGCCGATGCGGAATTCGCTGATTATACTTGCTTACTTGCTGGCACGGTGAGCGAACACTTGATTTTACCCAACGAGATTCCCATGGCGCAGGTGGATTTTGTTGTACCTGTTGAGAATCCTGGTCTCGCATCTGGCATAGGTTCTGGCACGCTTGACCTTGAAAGAATCCGCGCTAACGATTTCAATCGGATTATCGCAGAAAATGTTACGAATGTCATGCGAGCAGCACGAGTTGTACGTGAAAATTTCGGTTTTCAGGTTGGCAGCGGTGCGGGACTGATAGTTCTGGACGAAATCCGCAAAATGCTTAAGGAGCAGGAAATTGTCGCGAATTTCTCGATTGGTGGCGTAACGAGCATGCATGTGGACATGTTCAAGGAAGGCACTATGCGCTATCTCTGGCACGGTCAGCTTTTCGAACCGAGTGCGAAGGTTATCCAGTCATTGCTTGAGGATTCCGGGCACAAAGCGATTCCTGCGGGAGAATATGCTTCGGTTGCGAACAAAGAATGTCTTGTGAACATGCTTGATGTTGCGGTTCTGTCTGCGCTTGAGGTTGACGTGGATTTTAATGTGAATACGGTGTGTGCAAACGGCAGAATTATCGGTGGAATCGGCGGCGGGCAGGACGTGGCAGCGGGTGCTGACTTGACGATTATGTTTTTACCTCTTGCGCAGGGCAAGAACGGCAAAGGTTTCCCAAAGGTCGTGGACAAAGTTTACACGCGCACAACGCCCGGTGAGGTGGTTGATGTGGTTGTTACGGACGAATATGTTTCGGTTAATCCCGCGAGTAAATCAACCTACATGGACGCAATTCTCTGCAATGCGAAAGATGCAGGATTGGCAATCGTCTCAATTGAGGATTTGCATGAGAAATCAATGGCAAAAGCACGCGAATTCGGCACAATTCCACAGAAATCGGAAACAACCGACGAAATTGTTCATGCGATTGAATGGCGCGATGGCACATTGCTCGATGTAATCAGGAAAATTGCAAATTAACAGCTTGTTTATCAAAATTCCTTCCTCATCATTGTTTACGATGATAATAAAACAGGGTTGCATGTGTGGAAATATCTGATATATGAAATATAAAACAAGTTTTCATGGTTTTAGCCGTTGTACAATTAGTACGTATATATCATAGATGCAACTTTCTGTGATTTTGCAGAGAGCAAAAGAAAATTGTAAAACATTTGAGAAATTATCTTATTCTGAAACTCTTCGATATTTTTAACGTCAAAGGAATTGAAACAACATGACGGGGTTTTTATGGACAGCCAGAGAGAATTAATCATAGAGTACATCAGGGGCGAACTCGAAGGAGATGAGAAACAATCTTTCGAACGCCTGCTGAATATAGATGCCAAATTTAAGAAAGAATATGAAAAACAAAAAAATATATGGGATTTATACGGAAAACTTCCGCAAATTAAATTAACAGACTCTGTGCGCGAAAGAACCCTTCATTCAGTTAAACATTACAAAAGTAAGAGTATCAAAATCAGGATGTTTCACGCTCAGGACAAAATCGAGATTGAAAGAAAAAAAGTAGCTCGAAGATTATTTACGCCGATTTCCGCTGCTGCTGCTGTTCTCATCCTCACTACCGTCATCATCACCATGATTGTTACCGATTCAACGTTAAGTAAAATGAAAGAGGGTAGAATTGCAGCTTCAGAGAAAAGTGAAATGAAAGAAAAGCTTCCTGTGAGTGTTAAAAATGGTGATTTGAAGACTATCGCACCTGAAGAATCCGAAAAGATGGAAATGGATTCAAAAGGTGAGAGTCTGAAGAAAGCAGCCCCACAAAACGGTTGGGATAATACAAAGTTAAAGAACAATTCTGAACCCGAGATTATAGACGATGAAGAAACAAATGAAAACTATCGAGTTTTATGGCCCGATAAACCACTATCTAGAAAATCAAAAGGTTATGACTCAATCGCCAGTGACAATCGCGGCGGAGGATTTGAACGCGAGGATAAAGCCCCTGAAATTTCTGCTGATGCAAGCAAAGACAGCATTGAGCGAAAAAAGGAAATGAACGACGCAATTGCATCAGACATTTACGTTTATTTCCTCGATAGAGGTGCTGAAATGGATATTTCATTGTCAGAAAATCAAAAACTCAATATGCCGACAGAACTGAAAGACAAGATTTCGACTCGGTTTGATATGGCAAAACACGAAATCATCCATGAATTGAAGGCTCTGGGCAGAAATGATAGATTTCTCGTTATAATCCTCGAAGGTTTGGGTGCGTACCGCATCAGTAAAATCGGAAATCGTACCGAGTTTACTTCATTTAACATTTCGTTTATTCTGAATAATAACAATGAGGTTGTGAACTCGATTACAAAAGAGCTTGAGAAGCTTTCAACCAAGAATTATAATTATAAAAGTGATGATAAACTTGAAGTCATTAAAGATAGAATCCAAACCATTTCGAGTATTATTTCACATTTGAAGTTTTATACGGCGATGGTTCCCGAAAACACGGTGTCTGCTGATTCTGTGGATGCAAAGCCAGGCAAGGGTTATATTTCGAGTAATGTTGATATTATCGACCTTGGCGGTAGCAGCAATCTTGAAGGATGGGCGAAAAACAACAATTTCTCATATTCACGCAGATAAGGTGCAAGGTGGATGATATTGTCATTCCCAACTCGATTGGGAATCCAGAAAATGCCAA
>JAIOTL010000337.1 GCA_021106775.1 Planctomycetota bacterium
AAAACTCAACTGGAAAATACGAATTCGCTGGTGTTAAAGTAAACGAATCCACATCAGAAATCGAGTTTACAATTGAGAATCTTGGCGATGGCAATCTAATATTATCCGGTTCACCAATTGTTGAGATTAGTGGAACAAATGCATCTGAATTCAGTGTTAATACAACTTCAACTTTGACAACCATTACTCCCGGCAACGACACAACATTCAAAATGCAATGCAATCCAGTTTCAAAAGGGCTTAAAACTGCGACAGTCTCGATTGCTAACACTGACCTTGACAAGAATCCTTACACATTTGATATTACTGGTTTCGGTGCTGTTTACACTGTGAATGATGTTAATGGTGACGGCATACCTGACACGGTAATAGGTTCTCAATCGGGTTGTGCGTATGTATTTTTCGGGAAATCCAATTGGAATTCAAGCTATGACGCATCAAACGCAGATGTGAAACTCATTGGAGAAGATGCCGGTGATTATTTTGGCGCAAGTGTTACTCTTGCAGGTGATGTGAACGATGATGGCTTTGAAGACATACTTATTGGAGCATTTGCTGACGACGATGGTGGTATTACTTCTGGGTGTTCGTTTATTTTCTTCGGGAGATACAACTGGACATCAAGTGTTGATGCATCGGATGCTAATGTAAAATTGGTTGGAGGAAAATCTGGTGACCATTTTGGCACTTATGTATCTTACATTAATGACATTAACAATGACAATATAGACGACATTGCAGTCGGAGCTCCAAAAGTTGATTTCACAGGTACAGATAGAGGTGGTGCGTACATTTTTTTCGGTAAAACTAATTGGAACTCAGCAATCGATGCTGATGATGCAGACATAATTTTTCATGGTGAACGTAGTCATGATAATTTTGGTTCTCTTTCAAACTCGGGAGATATTAACAATGATGGATACAATGACCTTATTTTTGGTGCATTTAAAAACAGTGATGGTGGGATATATGATGCGGGAAAAGTTTACATCTTCTTCGGTAGGCAAAGTTGGATTACATCTTATTGGGCTGTCCATGCGGAAGTTAAAATAACTGGAGATTATCAAAGGGATTATTTTGGTGAAGCCATTTCGAGCTCAGGTGATATCAACAATGACGGAATTGACGATATTGTAGTTGGTGCAGTAGGTTATGGTTTTAGTTATAATGACGGTGGATGCTTCTATGTTTATTTCGGAAGAACAAATTGGAATTCAGAATATGATGCAAAAGATTCGGATGTTAAAATCATCAGCTCAAATCATTTTGATTACCTGGGTTGCAGCATATCGATAAATCAAGATATTAACAATGATGGGGTAAACGATCTAGTGGTTGGTGCAAAATACAATGATTTGGGAGCTGCTGAATCAGGTGCAGCATTTATCTTTTTTGGGCGAACCAATTGGAGTTCTATCAATAATATTTCGCAGGCTGATGTGAAGCTTGTTGGTGCTGATGAAGATGATTACTTTGGTTGTAGTCTCACAATTATTCAAGATATAAATTCAGATGGAATTTGCGATATCATTGTAGGCGCCTACTGTGACGATGACGGCGGAACTAATTCAGGTTGTGCATTCATATTCTTTGGAAGCAATTCACCTGCAAGTACAATATATGCATCCAATGCAAATGTAAAACTCATTGGTGAAGATACAGGAGATTTATTTGGTGTAAGTGTTTCCCAAAAATAATAAAATTTTACTTAAACTTAGTTGAATCATTTTCAACGTTATAGGGATAAATGAATTGTATACGAAAATTGCATAGTCAATTGGAGTTTTACAATGTGCTTTTCAATAAACCTGTTTCCGAAGGTTTTTCTCCAAAATATGACTATTCAGATGAAGTGATAGGGTTACTATTAACCATACCCTAAAAACGTCATATAACGCAAATATGAGCGTTTCTTGCTGTAATCCAGTGTTTGTCTATCCTTCAAGTAAATGAAGAAACAATCAGCGTTTAGATTGAAATTTATTTATAGATTATGAAATAGAAAACTTGGTTGTGAAAGTTATTTAAGTGGGACATTCATCTGCATCTCTGCATGTTTTCAGCGTTTGCCTTATCCCATATTATATAATAATTTTAATTAATGAAATAAAATATATTATATAACATATTGAGATACAAAGACTTATAGCGAAATTTTATTGTCCCATCTCATCTGGTACAAATATCCTTAAACTGGGACAAAATACTGTCAATAAAATTCGTCGTGGGACATTATAAAAAACTCTCTTTGAAGTATTATCAACCTAACGCATACACAAAGCGACTTTGCGAAAAGGTGTCCCAAAAGTTCCACTTCAAGAGCAAATTTACAGCTTGAAAAGGTAACATCGATATGGAGTATTCAAGCAAGATTTATTGAAGGAATTCCGTAACTTGTTTTTTTGTAAGTATTCCACTGTTTGTAAATAACCTTTGAATACCATCAGAACCAAGAGAAAGTTCACGAATATTACGAAGTTTAGTATTAACAATTTCAACAAGAGCATCAGCTTCCATCAAGATTACTTCATTAACATCGGTATTCATTTTTAAATTATATATTGCATCTTCGAAATCGTCAGAAAAACCACTTGAAACAATTACATAATATATATTTTTAAAACTCCGTTTCTTTTTTAAATCTCGACTTTGTGTAAATATGTACTCTCGAATAGTTCTATCTTCAGTTCCCATGCTATATTTGTCACTTCTGACCTTTGCATCCCAAATAATTACATATTTATTATCATCTTCAATTGCAAACCCGTCTGGTACTCTTCCTTTACATTGCCCAAGTAATTTCGTATCATAACCAATTATCGTAAATGCAATATTTACATACTTTTCAAAAGCATTTAGTACATTTGTTCCCGAGGTTTTTGCTAATTTTTCCAATTTTTCATCGTTTTTTGCATGTTTTGGAAGTATTTCAACAACAGGTGGAACATAGCTATCAGGCAAAAACTGACTTACATTTAATGAACCTGTGCCTTTTCCACCCGAACCTGAACCACCATTTCCCTTTCCTTTCTTTAAATACGGATTTCCACCTTCACACCATAAATCATGTTCGACAACCCAGATATTAAACTTACGTCCACTATGTTTTGTAAACAACTTTGCATAATTATGAAGTAAATTTTTAAAATGAACATAATCCTCTGCTAATTGCCCCGTTGGATTCCATGAAATTTACATTTGTTTTTTCTTTGTTTTATTGACTTAAAAGTTCAATATGACAAACAAAACACCATTCATTTACTTCAATTTTCCAGTGTGTTACTTATCAAAAGCAACAAATAACAACATTAAACATGCAGAAATTGCGACATTTACTAAATAGTGACTGTAAAAGCGCAAAAATTACCCGAGGATTGCATTCTTTTATCTGTTTGTATGGCATTAAAGAAAACATAAAGCACTCTATGAGCAAATTAACCCGAACGAAAACTATCAATAGCGTTTGTAATACCAACTTTCCCTATCACAAACAATGAAATAATCAATCTGCTAATTGTTGAATTGCAGTGATACGAAGATTAATTATGCTTCTCGGTAACGCATTCGCAGCCTTTGCGAACGCTCGAATAAGTATCTTATATGTATCAACTGATTTTACATCAGATGGTCTAAAATAACTGCCCGAGCCGGTGTTTAGTCGCTCACCATCAATTGTTAATTTTCTTGATATTATCCAGCTGGCAGCTAATTCGATTTCAGCTTTTCTTATATCAAACATCACTATAAAACCCTTATTATCAGCATCACGACTTGCATCAATAATGATGCCACAAGATTCATCAGATTTATTTTTGGCGTATTCATTGATAATATGAACGATAACATTTACATCTAGCGGTTTACCTACTAAGCTATCCATCAGTTTTTTCAACTCCTCATCAGGATTTACAGAGAACTTAGAATATCTCACTTCGTTAACGACAAGGGACACCCTTTTCAACATGCTTAGTAGCTTAACTTTTGCAGGATGTTTTTCATTTAGTGTATCGTAATATTCCTGCATTGGCTGTAATGCTGACAGTCCGTTCTTTTCAATCTCAGTAATCACACTGTTGATCTCCGAATCCTCTTTTGCATTGTGCAATTTATCAATCAAACCTTTAACAACTTCTTCAGATAATTTTGGAATCTTATTCTTCTTAATTTCAGGGAGTAGGGGTAAATTATTTTCTTTTCTCCAAATATTTTTCAACTTCACTATTTGCACATCCCTTGAGTATAAAGAAGCTGTTATGTCAAACTTATATTTTTTCCTAAACCTACAATGCAGAACATCAGCAGCTAAATCACAAATTCGAGGATGACTGTAGCTCTTATTATAACTATAATACCCATAATAAAATTGATCTTCGAAATCCAAAGCGTGTATGAGTAATGCTTCAAATTCTTTACGTAATTCCTGAGAGGGACTATCTGTTTCTTTTTTTTGTATTTTGTATGAATACAAATAAATTAATTTATCTTCAATATTATCAATTACATCCTCTTTGATGAATTTATCTAATTTATGAAAATTATTCTTCAATATCCTGATTGCTTCTGAATTTCTGCTTGAGCAAAGAAAATCCGTTAAAATACTAATTCCCCATTCATCTTTAGTTTTCTTATAATTGTTTATTTCAATGAATGCTATTTCCAGACCCTCTTTTCTACCTAGCTTGTGTAACTTCTCAGCCGCTGTTGCTCTACAGCCAATTGAATCTGCGGTTTTTGCTTCCTTCAACAGAAATTCAATTGTACGTTCGTCATCGATTCTTGCTAGTATTTCTACTAACATTATTCTATTTTCATTGTCATTTGCGTTCTCGATGCCCCTTGCAAGAACTTCAATTATATCTTCATCAGGATAGCGTTTCAAAAATCTTAAAGCATAATTAGATGAAGATCTGTCACCTTTTAAAATACCATCAATTAGAAATTGCTTGATTCCCTTTTTCTGCAATTCATCCCACCATTCTTGAGCTTTTTTCTTTGCTTCAGAAGTTTTCCCATCTCTCATCATTGTACCACTGGTTGATCGTCTTCGATAAATACTGATTCCACTTATTGCTTCGAATATTTGCTCACAAGCGTCGCCAATGTACAAATGATAGTATGTACTTGGTGCAAAACTTCTGTGAAATCCAACACAACGCGTTGGTCTGGGGTCATCCATGTGCTCAATCAACAATGGAATTGCTTCAATATCCAGCAGCTTTAATTCTTCTGCAGGATTAACTGGGTAACCATCGTATTTGCCAAAAAATTCAAAAACAGAGCAACTGCCTGGATTCGTATATTGCATTGCATTGTGATCGCGCAATTTGTATATCCAGTATTCCGCCTGTTCAGCTGGTGTCATCTTCTTGAATTCTTCCTTTGTCGGTTCTTTCCATTTTTTATCTTCTTCAATCATCTTTTTCAGCATTTCAACAATCTTTGAAGCTTCGGCAGAATATCTGTGTTTCGGCAACTTTGAAAGTATATCCCATTTCTTCAATAACTCCGGTCTTGAAACGCCTTTATTAGCTTCGTTTATTGCCTCATGACGAATATCTATTGCCAAACTCAAAGTTACTACATCGATTACAGTCATATCTCTGTATTGAAATTCTTTTTGTCGTTCTTTTTCAGCTAACAGAAGCAACTGATAAGATGCATCAATTAAATCCAGCTTCAAAGCCCAGTAAGCAATAACGCATGTTTTCGAGTAGTCTAAAATTTCATTGTCAGCTAAATAATCTTCACAATATTTTTCAAAATTGATTTCAGTGTAAAAACCCGGTAATGGAGAATCGTCGGGATGGTTATCTTTGTAATTATCCCAATTGTCAGGAAGTGCTTTATTGATTGGGTATGAAAAATCCATAAGATAAGAATTATACATTCTAACTTCATTCTCGCTCTCACTAATCAACCAACCAACAAAATAGAAGAAATCAATCTTATCAAATTCTTTGCTCCATTGTCCTGTATTGAATTTGACAAACTTCTTCCCCTTTAAATCCGGCATCGGAAACAATTCAAAGACAGGTCGCAGTTTTTCGCATTCAGTTTTTTTGTAAGATTGGATGTGTGTGAGTATTTTGCTGACGATTTCCTCGTCGGTCTTGCGAAGCTCATTCAACTTGTCAATCAACAGGTTGCCAATTCGTTTGTAAAGTTCGATTACTTCGTTTAGTGTTTTTTCTTCATCATTCTCGTCGGATTTGAGCTTTTCGATTAAATCCGTTAGAACTTTCTTATCAGCATCAGAAATACTGTCTTTATCAATGACTTTGTCGGATTTTTTAACTTCCTGACCAAAACCGATTGCCAAAACAACAATTACCAATACAATACTGAAAATTAACTTTTTCATATCACTATCCTCAATTGATACCCATATAATTATATGATAACGAACAAAAAACTCATGGATTCATTTTATTGCTTATGGCTCAATATAGCTGATTTATGAACCTTTTCCGAAATGTTTTGCGGGATATATACAGTGTTGCATCTAAAATTATAAGGACCAGATATACAAATCTTTGCATAATACACCTTATACCTATGTTTCAATGGATTAACAAATTTTGGATACCCATTGCGAATGCAATGTTTTTGGCGTTCAATTTGCCGATTGCATAGCTCATATAATGCTTTTCAGCAACTGCGGGGTTATGACCTACCCAAAACGCAGTGATTGCAGGCGGAATCCCGAAGCTTACAGCATAAGATTCAAAATTATAGAGCACATTTTGATGTGTTGATTGTATTAAGTGAAATTCATAATTGTAGACACAAAATCTAAATTGCAATAATTCGACAATATTTTTTTAAAATTTATGGGATTAAGCCATATAAATCAGTTATAGTTCAGTAGAAATTGAAGATAATTTATGCCCTTAACATAGGTTTCATATGAATCGGTTCATCATTTTAGTTCTTTTTGGCATATTGTTCTTATTTCCCGCATGCAATGTTGATATCAATGTAACAAGAACGGAAATCAGAATTCGCCAAGCATCCAAAATCATTCCTTGCTCGACTGGGTTTTATGATTTTGGCAATGTGACTGTAAACTCTTCAAGCGCAGCAATTTCCTTCACAGTTGAAAATATCGGTATGTCGACTTTATATCTCCAAGGATCTCCGATCCTTGAGATAAAAGGACAAAATTCTTCGGAATTCAGCACAAGTACAAGTTCTACAAGTAGGACAATAATACCTGGCAACAACACAACTTTCACGATCACGTTTCGCCCAACAAGCACAGGAAATAAGACTGCAACAGTTTCAATACCTAACAATGACAGAAATGAGAATCCTTATGTATTCATCATCAAAGGAATTAGCGTTGCTGTGATAAACCTTCCAGAAATCAACGTAAAACAAGGTTCAAACAACATTCCCAGTTTAACCGGTTCTTTTGATTTCGGTAATACATTCCTTGGTTCATCAAGTATTAATGTAATTTTCACGATTGAGAATTTAGGATCTATAGATTTAAATCTAACAGGCAGTCCAAATAAAATCATTAAAAATGGTAATGATATATCTTTTTTCACGATTGACCAAAATTCAACAAATACGCCCGTACCAGCTGGATTTTCAACAACATTTACGATTTCATTCAAACCAGCTGATATTGGTGCAAAATCAATAACAATTTTGATATCAAATAATGACAGCGATGAAAATCCTTACACTTTCACTGTTACAGGAACAGGCACAATAGAACCTCTCCCAGAAATAAATATTAAGCAAGGTAACGACGATATTCCCTGTTATACAGGTTTTTATGATTTTGGTAGTTTTTCTGTAAATTCTTCAAGCGAAGCAATTATTTTCACAATTGAGAATATTGGATATGCAGATTTGAATTTAACAGGT
>JAIOTL010000309.1 GCA_021106775.1 Planctomycetota bacterium
TCTTTCACCGAGGGGTTCTCCATCTACTTCAAAATAATTAGAGATTCTAGATTTATCCTTTATTTTACCTCTTAGAAGGTCAGCTATCCATTTGGATTCATTAGCAGAGTGACCAGCGTATGGAGGATTTCCAATTACTACACTTATCTGGGAATTTGCTTTGATTTCATCTGCTCTACGTCCTTCTTCTGCCAACCAATTTAAAAAAGCATCTAATGTCCCAGCGCCCTCGTGTGTCCCCTCTAAAGTATTTGTTAAATAGACACCAAGCCTCTTATCTGATTTGAAATCATAATCGGTCTCGGCCAATTCCAAACCTAGTTTGAGATGAGCTACTGCATAAGGTGCAGCCATTAATTCAAAGCCAAAAATTCGTGGGAGTAAATGTTTTGGAACATACTTGTTCCATTCCTCTTTTAGCTCATCTTCACTTAATTCCTTATGTTTTTCATCAAAAGTACTTTTTATTTCTTTTATAACGTATTTAAGAAAGGTTCCCGTACCTGTTGCCGGATCAAGAACTTGTACTTTTGGCACTTCTTTCACATCTTCTATGAGTTTCTTACTCCTTTTTGATTTACGTTAATATTTTAGTTTTGTAGTTGACGTGTCAGCAAGACCATCAAGACAATCAAACTCTGTTCGGAGAATATGGTCTACCGATCTAACAATAAACGATACCACAGGATCAGGTGTGGAAAAGACCCCCCTCTTAATCCTCTGGTGGGAATCGTATTCTCGTAAAAAATCTTCATAAAAATGGATTACAGGGTCTTCATTTTTTTTCTGCCGTCCAAAATCTTGCAGGACAGCTTCAATATTACTTTCTTTTAGTAATATAATTAATTCTGATACACCAAGTTCCACAAGGTTGAGATTATCAGAAACTGAATCACCTAATCTCGTGCATTCTTCAAAAAGATTTTTTAAAAAAGGATTGGTGTTTGGTATCATTGCAGAAATATCCTCAACTTCAAAATCGCGCTCGTGGGATGCCCTGGCCGAGAATAAACCATAGGTAATTGTTTGGGCATACATATCTGCAAATGAATCAATTGTTAAGTCATGAATCAATACCTGTTCGAAATTGTCAAATAGATTGTGCAGTGGTCCATTTTTCATTTCATATTCAAAAACGTCCTTAATTCGGTCTCTTATTTGAATCGCCAGTTGTGCCATAGCAGTAGCTAACTGCTGAGATGTGCGGATTACTTCACGATGTTTAAGTCTAAATGCTGAAGTCCATTGTTCGCGCCAGGCATCTGCATCGCTTTCGTCATCAGGCCAACTTAATTTTTCGAGCTCAATTCGAGTTTGTGCATAATGGAAATGCGTATCCATTACATCCCATGAAACAGTTCTCAGTTCTGGAAGACCATCCGACGTTTCCGAAAAATGAGCAAATGAAACCTGCCGATTTTCCGTCTCACCTAAAGAAGAAATGAATATCAAATCATGTAGGTTCCATGACTTCATCCTGTCATCTCTTTTCCTACTGGAAAAAATGAGAGCTCTAAGAAGTCTTCGTAAAACCACTACAGGTAATTTTTTAGTTTCAAAATCAATATAAAATAATCCCCACGGCTGATTATCTGTTAAAGGACGAATCTGTTTAATGGTTTTTATCTTTGGCACATATTGTTCTTCAATACCCAGGTCTTCAGGAGTGTAATCAAAGGTTATGTCCTCTGCATCCTCTGCCTCAATTGGCCAATATAACTTATCCTTAAGATAATCTACCAATGATTCGAAGCTATTAATATTTTTCAAATCCAAAATTTCAGACGTTGACATAAAACCATTCCTATTATGATAATTCCATCCATGTTTTCAATAAAGCCTTCACACCTATTGGTGCTTGTACAGATTTCAAATATGTATTTTTTATATGTTTGTCCATCTTCAACCTGATTTCTTTTAATGATTCGTGTGGGATTATTTGTTTCTTTGGCGTGTCAATGTCACATCGGATATGTTCAAGTATCTCAGCAGGATCCTCAATAATATTATCAGAACCAATGTCATAAAGATACCATTTTGTGAATCCTGCATCTTCAGTCCACTCCTCGGTTGAAACATCTTTTGCTGGTAGAATATAGCAGAAAAACACACCTTTTGCATCTGGTGATATGTGCTCCTTGCCACTGAAAACTTTTAAGGGCAGAGATTGTATTTTTGATAGGAGTTCGGGATTTTGTTGGATTAATTCCTGATATTCTAAATGCATCTTTTCCAGAAATGTCGTAGTACCTTCATAATTTTGATTGAATTCATTTAATGCTTCATAGTCATCATCTGGTCTAAGCAGTTTTTTGCCTTCAATTCCAAATGTCTTTGAAATCCTGAGTGTTTTACTTGTCACCTTCTCGTACAAACTTAAAACTTCGTTCAATTCATTAGGTGGTAGGAAGTTCCAATATTGTACTTTTTTTCTTATATCTGCATACTCAGGATGGTCAGTGATCATTTTCTCTTCGATTTCTGGATTAAGTCTGCGGTCTACACGACCAATCCTTTGCATTAATCGTACAGGATTCCAATGCAAATCATAGTTAATTAGAAATGTTGCATCTTGGAGATTCAACCCTTCAGCAAGTACGTCTGTTGAGATGAGAATTCGTGTTTCTTTTTTCCCCATCTCTTTTATTTCTTGACTACTCGATCCGTTATAATAAGGCGAGAAACAATTGATAATCTCACCTCGATCTCTTTTAGATGAACTATCAACCTCATCGACCTGATCAAACCCTCTGGATTTCAATTCCTTTAAAAGATATTGAGCTGTGGTCATATATTCAGTGAAAATTATGACTTTGTTTTTACTTAAAAGAGGATTTTCATTGAGAGTTTCTATTAAATTCTCTAATTTATCATCTTTGCTTCCTTTAATGTCCAATAAATCTTGAAT
This sequence comes from Planctomycetota bacterium, assembly GCA_021106775.1. The sequence goes on from JAIOTL010000309.1 coordinate 2,909, forward strand.
GAATTCTGCCAATTGATTCATATCTAGCAGGGTTACAGTAATGATTGCGTCAACATTAAAATCATCATTTGATAATTTATCATCATTTTGAAGTAATTCCTCTGGAAGGTAATCCTCATCAGGATCCTCTTCCAGAATACGTCCCCTCTCTATTTGGTGTTGCTTAAGGTGTTCGAGAATTTCTTTATGTTGCTTTTCCCACCTAGTACATATTTCCTCATTATGCATACGTACAAATGCTATCAATTTGAGCAATAAATCCTCACAGGAGAATTCAAATGCCTGTCTGGAACTTTCGAACCTTTTTAGAAGCAATGTGCGAATCAATCCGACAATTTGCTTCTGCCTTCCTTCAGCCATTGGGTCAATATCTTCATCTGGACCAATGTAATACTTCAAAGGATAGTAAATTACCAAATCTAAAAGTGGTTCGTCCTTATTGAATGCTTCTTCCAAATGAGTCAACAATTTCCCATATGTCTTTTTCAAGGAATAATCAATGACAATCGGAGGTCTTCTTTCAGGGAACACTGCATCTCTTCCTTCTGTTCTTCTTTGACTATCTTTAACATATGAACGACTTCTTTGGACTACAAGTGCATTGAATAAATCATCCCCAGCCAATGTATCCTTTGCTTCATCAGCATCTATGGTCACATCAGAGCCATCTACATTACCAATTAAAGCGTTTTGAAGTTCCTTTTCCAACTTCATAAAATGCCCTTTAAGACTGTTGATTCCTAATGGAGATTCACCAAAATAATCCCTTATCTCTCTAGAGAATAACTCTATTTGATGTTGAACATCTAAAAGAGAATTGTTAATCGGTGTGGCAGTTAAAAGAAAAACTTGTTTGTTATCACAAATTTCGAATATCTTTCGATATCTATCAGTATTGCGGTTTCTGAAATGGTGTGCCTCATCTATGATGATGACTTCAGCCTGTTCTTTAATACTTTCCATTACCTCTGGCCAGTCTATTTCAGAATTTGCACTTCTTGTCAAATCAGAATGGTTGATTATTCTAAATGGTAAAAAGCCATTCAATACCTTAGGCGTGTAATTCTTTATTGTAAATTCCCAAACAGGTTTACGTGCTGCTTTTGGTACGATTAATACAACCCGTTTATTTTCAAGCATTAACAGGCGTTCAATCAACATCAAACCAATGAAAGTCTTGCCAAGACCCACACCATCACATAAAAATGCCCCATTATATCGGGATGCGATTTTCATTAGAGCATGATATCCATCTCTTTGATACTGATCGAGAACCGGGTACATCTTTGAAATATTCTTCTCCCATTCACTCTCGGTCAATTCATGTCCTTTGAAGTATTCGTAAAGTGATTTTGCATAGACTTCAAAAGGTAAAAATTCCTGTGTATGGCGTTCTATGGTCTTAAGAATCTCAGGTGTAATATCTTCTGCTTCATTCCAATGCTTCTCGTACCAATCTTGTAGAACTTGAACTTCTTGTTTAATTTGAACATTCAATTCAACATTTTGAGTCATTCCTGGTAATGTAAAATTACTTGATCCAACCAAAGCGGCGGATCCAACAACTTCAAATTTTGAGTGTGTAATGTAAGCTTTTGCATGAAATTTCTTTTTTCTATATATTCTACACTCGATTTTTTGATTTTTTATTCCATCTACAATAGCAGGGACTCCATTGAGAAAGTCGTTTTCCTCTTTTTCTACTTCCATGCTTAAATCAAGTTTAGAATTTATTTTTTGAAGCCCTTCAATAAAAGCCTGTTGAGTTCTTTTAGAAACTTCATCTCCCATTAATATTCTAATTTTTTCAAGCTTTTGCCATTTTCCATCCAAATTCAATAAAGATCCAATTTCAAAGTAACCAGTAGAAATGTCAAATTTCTTGGAGAGTTCACACCATTCAGCAAGATACTTTTGTACTTTCCATTCCCCACTATTATCAACAATGAATATATCTGATTCTTTGTTTTTCATGTGAACTCCAAAATATATGTTTTTGTTATAAATTAGTTAATTTTTAGCTATATATATATTTCTATTTTGTAGAAGTTGCAATAAAATTATATTAAATTTGGTCACGGGGTGCATAGAGCGATTTAACATTTCTCTGTGACCTCTGTGGTTAATCTTGAATGATTTTCAGCCCCCATCCCTTCTTCAGTTCCCTCTGCCGCCCCCCTCTCGC
>JAIOTL010000133.1 GCA_021106775.1 Planctomycetota bacterium
AGATTTTATCAAACCTGTGCTGATATCATCGTCAGGTTCATTGTCAGACTTGTCGGTTTCACCGGTTTTTTTCTCGAACCTAAGATTATGCACTTTTGTGTTATAAAGCGGCAAATACCGATAATAAATCTCAAGGTTAAGGATGTTTAAGCACGTCGCATAAAGTCTTCCGCCGATTTCACCCCAAAAATCCTCAAGCGGGTCCCATGAACCCTGAAAATCACCTTCCTTTGTAATCTGGTAGCTCAGAATCGCTTGCTGAAGTGCCTTGTTCCATCTATTCCAATCCTTGCCGACACCATTTGTTATCATAAACATCGAAAGAGTTCCATAATACCAGTAATATGTGGTATGGAAAAAATCATCGTTATTTTTAAGCTTGCGATAATCCTGTTTACCCCACATAGATTTTGAGCTGCGAAGTTTGCTCTTTTTCGGCAGATTAGTTTTCATCCATCTGATACTTTTAATCATCAATTTGTCAGTTGAGGGTACTCGCGCATAAAGCCTGCATAAAACACTAACCGCAGTCATCGCAATGCCTCTTCGATACGGATAAACACTCCCGTTTATGCTGTAATACGCCGACCCATCCTCCTTATTCATAAGGTCTCTTACTCCCCGATAAGCATTTTCCCAGCTGCTGCGTCGAATCGGTAAACCAGAAGCCATAGCGGAATGCATTGCCATCATAACCCAGCCTGTAATTGACATGTCAGTTCTGTTCTGAAGTTTGTTCGATGTATAATCCCAGCCGCCTGTTGCCTGCTGAGAGTTGTACAGAAATTTCAACGCTCTTTTCAACGGCACAACGAGGTCTTCCCTTCTTGTGAGTGAATAATATTCAGAAAGCGCAAGCGTAACAATAGAATGATTGTACAACATCCCGCCAACTGTGCTGCTGAAAACACCAGAACCAAACGACTGCCTATTTAACAGAAACTGCACCGCTTTCCTGATTGTTTCCTTGTATTCACCGAAATTCTCAGTATGTCCATCTCCAAGAAAACACAAAAGTGCAAGTCCGGTATATCCTTCAACATGCGCATTTCCGGTTGCAGGTGAATCTTCAGCACGCCACGAACCGTTCGCTTTCTGCTGTTCCGCAAGCCACATAAGCCCAAGCTTCACAGCATTTACGGTTTTCTTGGTTCCGCCATGCTTGGCAAGCATCTCTTCCTTGCCAGTACCACGTCTGTGACCTGACATTTTTGAGTTTATACCTTCATCACCGCTTTTTTCCCCACCCTTCGTGCTTACGCTGACACCAAGGTCTTGCGTGTCAATTATCGACGGGCGATCACTTTCGATTTTCCTGTCCTCTTTTGAATCTAGTGCTGTCGGGTTAAAGTCGATTCCGGGGATTTCAGGCATCGGCACATCTTCCGGGTTATTAAACTCAGGGTCATAATCAGTTTCTTTATTCATCGGGTCGTCTGGGTCATCTTCCTTGTCAGGCTGAATATCCATTGCAGAGTTGTCAATATCCTTTGCAAATATATTCGGGTCAAAATAACTCATTTTCTTAGGTTCTGTCTGTTGTGCTTCGACTAAAATAATAGACCAGAGAGCGATAATGAAAATGGAATGCACAATTGATGTCAGCAGAAACCACTTCCAGTTTCCACCTTTAATCATTTCGGTTTCCAGAAGTCCCTGCTTGTTTTTCATGTATTTTTCGTTTTTTGACTCGAGCAGCGTAATATGTCTTATCTTTTTCGCTTGTTCCTCAGACAGAATTATGTGTGCATCATCAAACGCTTTTAATCTCGCCTTTAAACGCCAGGAAACCGGCATTTTGTATAAATTCTCTGCACCCAGAAGCATTGAAATCGCTTGCTCGTATTCCGCCAACTTCAGCGGTAGTTTGTTTTTTCGATAATTCTTCTCAATTCTTTTCTCAACTTTTACTGCAGAAACCTTCAAATCTTTAATCTGCTCCCATTTTTCCTCGATTTCCAGATGTTTTTCAGCAATTTCATCATCGACAATCTCAGGATAGTTAAAATTTTTAGTATCTTCAGGATGATTACCGGGGGCAGCATCATTTTTTTCAAGGTCGAAACTGAGTATTGCTGCTTCAAGTTCCTTTAGCTGTTTTTTGATATTAATTCTTGAAATCTTTTTAAGCTCAAGGACTGAAGAATCATGCCTGGCATTAAGATATTCAGATTTCTTTCTCTGAAGCTTTAATTCATGCGAGGTGCTTTTTTTGTCCTTTTTTTGCTCAGCGTTTGGTTCTTTTTCTTCCGTAAGATTTTTCGCTTTTTGTCCGTTTTTTTTTAATAGTCGTGAAGTTCTTGGAAACTCACGTTTTTTTGGCATTCTTTTGATTTTTTCTGCTGATTTCTCTTTGCTTGAATGATTTTGATTTGTTTTTGAAATTTTATTAGCACTGATTTTAACGGGTGAATCGTCAGAACTGATTTTCATCAACGTCTGTTCAATGTCGGCAATTAACAGACTTGTTTCAGATTGTGTGGTTTCATCCTCAAAAACTGCGTGTTCAATAAGCGGTTCTTCCACTAATTCTGGAATAGGCAGAAACTCATCAGTGTCTGTGGGTGTATAATCTTCATATGATTCTTCAGGTGAAGTGAATACTGGTTTTTTTGTGTTACGGACATTTTTGGTAACGTCGAAATCGATAAGTTTCGGCGAAAAACAATCTGGACATAAATGCCCATTTGATACTTGCTTATGTTTGCATACTGGACAAACGTTTTTCGTTGTCATTAAAGCCTCGTTGTTACTGCATAAATATAACATTTTTATGCGCAAAAATCCAGAAAATATAGATTTTTCAAGCAACTGATTCACTTCGGTTTTCAAAGAAACACAGCAGGTAAACAACAGTTGTTGAATGAATAAAAAATGGTCTTATAATTTAGTTAAACACAAAAACTTTATGAAAGGGACGAAATGTATTTACTAAATTCGCTTCTATTACTTGCAACAGACTCTGGAACCGAGGATCCCACATGGATTATTTTCCTCATTATTATCGGTATTATTGTTCTGGGTTTTATATTTTTTGTAATGAAATTTGTCGGACTCTGGTTCCAGGCGTACATGTCAAAGGCGGATATTGGAATTTTTGACCTAATCGGCATGTATTTCAGGAAAGTCGATGCAAGACTCATTGTAAACAATAAAATTGCGCTTGTGCAGGCAGGACTGCGCAATATATCGACGAAAGAGCTTGAAGCACATTTTCTCGCAAAAGGAAATGTTACAACTGTTACAAGGTCGGTTATCGCAGCGGATAGAGCGGACCTGAAGCTTAATTTTAAAATGGCTGCAGGCATCGACCTTGCCGGTCGAAATGTTCTCGATGCTGTTCAAACCTCGGTCAATCCTCGCGTCATCGATTGTCCAGACCCAAGAAAAGGGAGAACAACGATTGATGCTGTTGCGATGGACGGAATTCAGCTTAAAGCCAAGGCACGTGTTACTGTCAGAACAAATCTTGGCAAACTCATCGGTGGTGCAACTGAAGATACGATTATCGCACGTGTTGGTGAGGGCATTGTTTCTGCAATCGGTTCATCTATCACGTATGCGGAAGTGCTGGAGAATCCTGACAAAATCTCCAAGCAGGTTCTTGCAAGAGGTTTGGACTCAGGAACCGCATTTGAAATCCTTTCAATTGATATTGCTGACATTGATGTTGGTGTGAATATCGGTGCGAAACTTCAGGCAGACCAGGCGGAAGCGGACATGCGCGTTGCACGGGCAAAGGCGGAGGAAAGAGCGGCATTGGCACGTGCGGAAGAGCAGGAGATGGTTGCGAGAACCCAGGAAAACCGCGCGAAAGTCGTCGAAGCGGAAGCAAAGATTCCTCAGGCAATTGCAGAATCATTCCGCAGCGGAAATCTTGGAATCCTCGATTATTACCGCATCAAGAATATTCAGGCAGATACGAATATGCGTGAGTCAATCGGCGGGTCTGACAAAAAATCTGGTGAAACAGGTGACAAACAGGTTTAACGGATAACTACGACTCCGTTCGGAGGGAATCATGAATTTATTAAACATAGAATCTTTTTTGATATTTGCCGGTGAAGATGGAGGCATTTTTCAGTTGGTTGTTGCGGCAATCATAATTCTCACCAGCGTCATTGCAAGTGCTAAGGGTGCCAAGAAAAAACAGGAGCAGGAAAAGGAAAAACAGCGGTTGCGTCAAATTAATGCTTCGAAAACTCCATCATCAAATGTTCCTCAGACACAACAGCGAAAACCTCAGCCTGCGAAGTTCTGGGGTATTCCGCTTGAGGAAATTGAGGAATCCGAGGAAATTGAAGAGACTGACGACGATTATGTTGATTACGACGATGACGATGATTATGACCCGCTTGAACCTCATCCAGCACGCGTTCAAAAAAGCTTTGCACATAAGATTCATGAACCGGTATTTGAATCCGACATTAAACTGGGTGAGCTTCAGAACAAGCATCTTAAAAGCAGTGTTGAGACAAAACATTTGCGATCCAGCATAGAAAAACAGACGCTTGATACGCAGATTGAATCTCTTGATGTCATGTCGGGTAAAGCTGGTGGAATTTCGGGTAAAGTAAAAGATTCTGGCAAAAGCAAAGTGAAGATTGAGATAACTGTGCCCAAGGGAAGCTCGGAAGCACTTGTGCATGCGGTTGTACTCGGTGAGATTTTCGGTCCACCGATAACCCTTCGCCCGCCGTACAACCTAACAGACGAAGAGGAAGCTTTCAAGAAATCAACATTAATCTGATTTAGAGTATTAAAAAGCGAATAAATCTTACAGAAGCCCTGGTTTTCAGGGCTTTTTCGAATTATTTTGTAGTAATGCAGAAATGATGTTTCTGTCATTCCCAACTTGATTGGGAATCCAGCGAAAACAAGTAAAATTCAATATTTCTGGATTCCTGCTTTCGCAGGAAAGATAACGGAGGGTTGACAGGCAAGGATGCCTGTCCTACTGACGCCTCTACAAAACCGTAAAATTCGGTGTACATCATCAATGGGACGGAAAGAAACGCAGGTTTACCTGCCTTTATCTGTCGATTTCGCCGAGAACGATGTCAACTGAGCCCAAAATCGCAATAAAATCAGCAACGAGATAGCCCCTGACAATTGCCGGTAGTGCAGAAACAGACGCGAATGCAGGCGACCTAACCTTTATGCGCACTGCTCGGTCAGAACCATCGGAAATGATATAAAATCCAAGCTCTCCACGTGGATTCTCACCTGCGAAATATGCTTCTCCTGCAGGCGGTTTCACGGTTTTTAGATATTTCTTGATATTTACCGCAAGTTTGTCCTTGTTATCCGCGCCACCAGGCAGATTATCGAGGCAGTAACGCACAATCTTCGCAGACTCTTCCATTTCAAGCATTCTGGAGTAATATCTCGACCAAACATCACCCATCACAACATCTCCGTTTTGCACGGGTTGCCAGGTTGGGTCAAAATTCACTACATTAAAGACTTTTTTATCGAATAAATCTTTGTAAAGTGAATATGGCTCATCCCTGCGTAAGTCGCGGTCGCAGATGCTGTCTGCAACACCCGATGCACGAAGATTTGGACCTGTAATCGCATAGTCAAGCGCAATATCCTCGGTCATAATGCCGACTTTGCTTGTGCGTGCAAGAAGAATTGAATTATATGTCAGAATATCGTGATATTCCGGAAGTTTCAGCGCGAGCCAGTCAAGGAAATTATATGTTTTTGTCACCCATTCCTGCGTTATGTCCCGCAATACGCCTCCTACGCGGATAAAGTTATAATTCAAGCGTTGTCCGCAAAGCTCCTCAAACAATGTGTAACACATCTCGCGCTCGCGGAAGCCGTATAAAAATGGAGTAACAGCTCCGACATCGTTGGCAAATGTTGCGAAAAACAGCAAATGTGATGCAATTCTCTGCAATTCGCCGATGATGACGCGCAAATATTCCGCTCGTTCAGGTACTTCGAGCTTTTCGCCGTAAAGTTTTTCAACCGCCAGCGAATATGTCCAGTTGTTGGTCATTGCAGCGATATAATCCAACCTGTCCGTGTACGGATGAAATTGCACGTAGGATACGTTTTCAGCGGTTTTCTCGGCACAACGGTGCAGGTATCCGATGACGCTTTCGCAGTCTACGATTTGCTCGCCGTCAAGCTTGAGCACCGCCCGGAAAACCCCATGAGTTGACGGATGTTGAGGTCCGAAATTCACCGAAATCTCCTCGGACACGAGGTCTGAACACTCGTTTTTGGACAAACTTTTATCTGCTGTCATTATTTCCTCGAATTGCAATTGCTCCTATGATTCCAAATTTTATGCAAATTTCAAGCAGCATGTAATATTAAACAATATCTTCAAATGGACTAATAAAACCAAATCTCTTTTCAAGCAAAGAAATTGCTTCCCTTAAATTAGTAAGCAATAACTTATATAGCTTATTCACAGAATTTTCCTTCTCAGTTCTTTGCGGACCTGTTGTTGAATTCCAATTTAAATTGAAATCCTTTAGTAAGCTTATTTCATCATTTAGTTCCCGTATTTTATTCCGGATTGTAAATATTGTATTAATAAAGTGCTTTTCTTCATGTAGCTCAATGTATGCATCACTCAACAATGAATTAATAACCGAACAATCTAATGTTCTAAGTTCACTTGACCTTGAATTTATTTGATCACGATTGTTTACCATTTCTAAAAATAAGAGATTTATTTTCCTGCGTCGTTCTTGATAGTTTAGAAAACTCATTCGAATCTCCTCGTATGTCATTTGTTCACATCCAGTGTTTGTTCTCTTATAAAACGTTCTTTTATCACTCGAATCAACAATATGCGGTCTTTCTGGACTAAGTGGTATTTCAAAAACGTAAATTAATTTTTCTTTTTCGTTTGGAATTTCTATAGGTAACGGTGCACTATAGTAAATCGTTGGATTCGATTTAATTTTATGTCCGAAGTCCCTTGCAATTTCCGAGTTCTTTACAATTCCTTTGATTTCAAACTTGCCATTTCTCTGTCCTACACCAATAATTACAAAACCTCCCTTAGTATTAGCAAATGAACAACAAGTTTTTGTCAAGTTAAAAGAATCCGGCAGATCAAGTTTGAAATCGAATGTATCGGTTTCTATTCCATAATTTTCAGCAAGTTCTCTAATAACTTCGTATGTCCAGTCGTCGAGTTTTGTGGGAATATTTACAGTCATTGCATCATCTCATAAGAATTTCTGTATTTGTATTGAAATTGTACCATAGAATAAACTGTTTAGTCTGATTAACACTTTGCTCGAACCGAAACAATTTCATTAACCAAAAATGTTCTTTCTTGCATGTACATGATTATCATTCTTGAGTAATCGCTTATATTTTCATACTTTCGCAAGTTCTCCTCGACCTTTGTATAAGTTTGGCACAACCTTTGCTTAATATATTTTAGAGAAAAACCACCGAAAGGGAGGTGATATGCCAAAACTTGCAGTTTGAAATGCATTCTCGGTTTTTGCGATTTTAACTTTTCTCGCTCTGACTGAGTTAAGCGGTGGAAAAGTCTCGTTCAGCAGGGACCTTGACCAACCGGTTTCCACAAAGAATGCGGTTTTGAAATGAATAAAAATGATGGCGGAGGAGGCGGGATTCGAACCCGCGGAACGTTTTGACGCGTTCACTGCATTAGCAATGCAGCGCATTCGACCACTCTGCCACCCCTCCGGTATTATGAAATTATATAGTTTTATGCTAAAAAGCAAGCGAACACAGGCGGAAATGAATATTTTTTCGTAGTTTTTCTTGAAACATTGTATGATTTAGTATCATTGAAACAACGAATTCAAACTTGTATGAGGTTATCAATGTCAGAGCAAAATCCTATGGATAAAAACAAAGCTGTTGCTAATTTCCTGATGAAAAAGGAGCTGGCGACCAAAGAACAGATTCAGAAGGCTATTGCCTATCAGAAAAAAAATTCGGAAAAAAAACTATCGCTTTTGCGCGTTCTTGTTGGGATGAAGGTTTTGGACAAGGAAGCAGCACAGAAAATCCAAGCATCCATGAAGAAAAGTGCAGTGGTTGCTAAAAAGCCTGAAAAACCAAAACCCGAAACGCCGGCAGCTTTAGAAAAAAAGAAAGCTGCAAAATCTGACGACGGTCTGGGCTTTGCTGAGGACGAAGAAGATGTTCTTGAACGTGAAAAAAGGGCTGGCACGCTCGGTGTTCAGATGTTTGATGGTGAAGCGGATATTTCCGGGCTGGATATTGACGACGATGGAGGTCAGAAAATCACCGGAAAAAAAGCCGATTATTTTGACCCTGTTGAAGTTGCTGCAAAAAAGCAAAATCAGAATAAACAACCTGTCAGTAAGAAGAAGAAGGCAAAAGATTATGACCCGGAAAATTTGAAATGCCCGAACTGCGGAGCGAAAGTTAAAGAATCGTGGCGTCGCTGCAAGGATTGTGCCATGCCCCTCGATCTCGATGAACTTCGGAGCAGACCACAAGACATGCACAAAAAAAGCTGGAAGATGATTGCAGTACCAGCAGTTATCCTCTTGATTGTTCTTATCGCAATATTTGTGTTTATGCAGGGAAAAGATGATGATGATAAAAGTAATAAACCTTTGACCGAAGCGGAAATAAAACAGTTGAAAAAGGACAAACTCAAAGTCAAGAAAGGCGAATTATACACCGCTGTTGACGAAATAAAGAAACTGGCAACGCTTGCGGAAAAAGAAAAAGAAGCTTTGAGACTTCAGGCAGAAATCAAGAAATTTACTGATGAGAATTCGACTTTTGAAAATGCTTTTGACAGACAGCATCAGATTATAAGCTTGATAATAAAGGAAGCAGAGAAAAAACGAGGAGATAACACTAAGAAAACCAACAACGGTAAAGACGATGATAATGGTGAAACTGTAAAAACAGATGACGATGATGATGACGATGAGGAAATAATCCCCGATCGCACTAAGAAGAAGATTAAATCGTTTATGGATGGTCTGAATAAGATATTTGCTGTGTACAAACCTGGTTGGGAGACTCCGACAAATGAATTTTCCAAGGGTGTCAGCGCAATGAGTAAAGTAACCATAAAAAACACTGTTGTTATTCTAATTGATCTGATTCTTGAGGAAAAAGCACCTTTAACCGCGATTCCCGAGGTTACGAAAGAAAGCGGCAAATTTATTGCCAACTACGAACCCTGGGGAGTATGTCTAAATTATGTAATCAACCAATACAAGTGGATGAAAACACCAGTGGAGAAAGAGATAGTATTCAAGGTTTATCAAAAATATATGATTCGATATCCATATAAAATTGTTTCTAAGCTGAACACAGTCGGAAAAGAATACAGCCTGCAAATGAAAGATTATCTGTACGATGAAACTGTAATTGACAATCCTTCGTTTATGCTCAGCAAAACTTCTTCAAGAAATTTACTTTTATCCACATTGCGAGGTCTTGACGAAGAACACTATGACAAAGTTGCTGAGATTATAAAGCCAATGATAGATCACAAGAATTATGAGTGGGCAAGAAACACCTTCGATTGGTTCCTCAAGAATAGACCGGAATTGGCTGTTGATAAGGCTGTGAGCTGGCTGAAGTCCAAAGACGAACGTAAGCCAGGATATTCCAAGCTAAAGATTCGTAAATTTGGAGAGAACGACAATGCCAAAGATGAAACAAAGAAACTATATGCTGATGCAATCGAAAAATTGATCAAAGATGCTGTAAAACCCGATATTGACCTTGTGAAATTAATTCTGCTTCTAGACAAAGAACTGGGAATTGCCACTTTAACTAAATTAATGAAATCTCAGGTAATTGTTAAGGACACTCGATATCGAGACAGACTAATGGCCACGGTTTATGAATCATTCAAACGTGAAATAAGGGTTTATTTCCCTCAGCTTATCAAAAATACAGAATTGAATGTATTTTATCGCGACTGGATGCTTGAGCGATTGATAAAAATGATAGGTGATGAACATTTCGGAGAAATCATGGATTTAATCTTCTCCCTTCTTGAGAACGAAGATGATGAGCTTAACCCGTTGGATAAAGCACTAAAACTGCTGAAGAAAAAAGCAGCTGAGGGCACAATAAATATGAGAGATTATTGGGTTAAATTTAAGGTTTACTTCGATAATCATAAGCGCAAAGACGGTTTCGAGCTATTTTTGGCAATGGATATATGCGATGCTTCAAAATCCATTGATGAAGCATATGGATATCTTCTAGATGTTAATGCAAATGACGATAGTCGCGCAAAACTCCTGAAATGGTACTTTGAGGGAGTAAATAACGATGACAAAGTGCTGGAAATCCTCGAAAAAATCTTAAAAAGCTCGGTGAAACCAGGCAACGAAACGATTGTTGTTGTCGAACAAATCAAGGTTAATCTGCTTTTCAAGAAGTGCGAGAATAAAGATTTTAAACTTGAAGGTTCAAGATTAAACCGTGCGGTTATTAGTTCAATTTATAGCACAATAATTGCAATCGAAAAAAATGGAAGAAGCCTTGTTGTTGCGGACCAAGGCGGTTTAGCATTGGCATATTACGATTTACGTCAGGGTAGCAAAACCATTATAGACCGAAAAGCTGTTTCGGAAGCATGGGCAAATTATAAAAAAGAGAAAAAAGAATGGGACGAATTGGAAAAGAAAGGTGACAAAATCAAACCTTTGCCGCCTCCTGGTAATGAATTAGATTTTAAAGAACAGATTGTGCTAGTTAATATTGGAACCGGTAACACTGTTAGAGTTCTGACATCGGCTGGTAACATTGAAAAATGGGACTTGTCACCAAAAAACCTTACACCGGCTGTTAAAGGTGCGAAAAAGTCACCTTATTGTTTACAGAAATTCGATATAAAGACCAGGGTTAAAGAGCTTAAAGATATTACTCTAACGATGGAAACAATTGCATCTTCGAGCAATGGTAACATGTTGGCTGTTAAAATTGCAGGCAACGAAGTTCTTATAATCAATCTTTCAAAAACCAGATTTGTCGGAAGAGTTGCTCCCGGTAGTTTCACGTTTATGAAATTTGATTCTGAAGGTGATAAAATCTTGTTCTACGGCGGTGAAAGCAAGAAAGTCCGCATTTATGACGCTCAGAAGCCCAAAAAAGCACTAGTTCTCGATATTAAGATGGAATCGAAGGATTATGCTAGTTTCGGCATGGACAGCAAAACGGTTATTGTATCGAGTAAGAATTTTCTCTGGCGTTTTGATACTGAAAAAGGTGAGAAGAACCCGGTTTATCTCGTCCCATCCCTTATAATTGATAGTTTTTATCGCACTTTCATTATGGGTGACGGAAAATACTTCGGTGAAATCAACCGCGGACAGATTCGAGTGAGGGAGTTGAAAGACGGCAAAACAATTGAAGCAATAGGTAAAATCGACGATTCAAGCGAAGCTATGTTAGATGTGTTTGTGGTGTCAGGTAATGGTAAGTTTGTTGTGTTTTTGATGAAAGACAGTTCCATTATGGTGTTTAAAATCGATTAATGGTTCGATAACAACTGAGCCCCCATGTTGAAAAGCGTGGGGGTTTTTATTTGTCTTTCTCGTCGTCGTCATCGTCGCCAAGCTTGGGCAGCTTATATGTCGGGGGTTTGTATTCGTCGTATAAATACCAGAAAAAAAGAACCTCTCTATCCAAAGGTGCAATTCTTATCGCTTTTCTGAGATATTCATAAGAAGCCTTGAATGCATCACGCGTAAGATAAAAACTGATTAAGCTTTTAAAGGTTGTTATCAGAATTTTCAATGCTTTTTCGCGCAATGTTTTAAAGTTGTTGCGCAAAAAACCGTCAGGCTGTTTCTGCTCGAACCTGTAAATGTCAGTAATTAAACCCTTGCTGGTATCAAGATTCTTAACAACCTCTTCCCATGGTGGTAAACATGATGAACTTCCATTTTGATTGAAGTATATTTGATGACCTTCTGCAAGTTTGTCTTCGAAGTATTTGACTGCATTTGAGTATATTTGCTCATAATCCTTGGTGTTTTGATTGTCAGATTTTTCGGAGTTCGCAATCGCCCTATCAAGCTGTTGTTCAAGAGTAGTAAGTTCATTAACCGCCTGCGTCTTAGCAAATTTTTCTGATTTTAATTTATTTAGCAGTTTTATAGAAGCTTTTAGTTTTCCGTTTGCAATACCTGCCCGAATCTCAATCACCAGTTCTTGGGCTGTAAATTCGTTTAATTGCGCTTCGAATTCATTAATTTTGATTTCATCCTTAAATCCCGCCTTAACTGCTTTATCGAACATCTTCTCTGCTGAATCAAGATGGCTTATGAAAAGCATAAATCTTGCGGTTTCAAAAAGGTTTTCAGGTTTGTTTTCAGAATGAGCGAGAAGAAGTTTGTAAATCGAACCTTTTATTTCAGTGAACTTTAGCCAGATAATATCCTGACCATCGATTTTAAACTGAATTCTCCAGCCGGAATAATCGACAATCGAGACCGTTCCTGATATTGTAACGTTTTTACCTGCATCATTCTGAATCCTCAGCTTTACTGTTTTTGTATCCGCATAAAGATTGAAAACAATCAGGAGCAAAAGAAACAGCAGGGATAATCTTTTCATTCCATCCTCGAGGGTTGTTAAAACAACGCTATCAATTGCATATAATCTCACCAACTTTGCAGGTTTTTGACAGCGTTATGCAAAATTCAGTCTAACCTGCTTTAATTATAACGTATTCTCGAATAAAATGATAAATTTACTCTCAAACTTTTTCGGGTGAATTATGGGTGAAAATGAATTTAAAATCTTTCGCAAGCTTGAATCAGGCGGTTTCGAGAACACGGAAGCAATAAATTATAAAGAAAAAAATGATGGAAAACGTGTTTCCTGGCATAAGATTTCGAGAACGAATTTTATCGGTCAATTCAACGAGCCGTGCAGATTTCATCTGAGATACTTTTCAATTGAACCCGGTGGTTACTCAAGTTTTGAGAAGCATCAACATATTCATGCAGTTATTTGTGAAACAGGCAGTGGATTAGTTTTGATTAATGATAAATGGCATGAACTTAATGCTGGTGATGTTGCATATATCGGCAGTGAAATCCCTCACCAACTGAGATGCGAGGAGAATGCGCAAGAACAATTCAGCTTTTTTTGCATCGTTGATTCAGTAAGAGATAAACCGACAATCCTAGATAATTTAAGGTTTTGAACTTGAATTCATCAACATTGTAGACACTAGGTTGTGTTTGAAAAATACTCAAAAGTAGTTTTAAAACACAGCCTAAAACAACAGATTCAAGAAACAGCAAATCTGAGTCGAAAAGGATAATAATCTTGAGTGCAATACATTAATAAGGTAGAAATATACCATATAAAATGCATCTTTTTTTATGTATTGAAAAAAAAGAAGATTTTCTGCCTGTACAGTCCTGATAGCAGCAATCTTTACAGGTGATGCTTGATTTTTATGTTTGATTAAACTTCGGAATTTGTGAGTGTTAAGATGGCGAAAAGACCGGGCAAAAGAAAAACACCTTCAAGCAACATCGAGGCAAGTTCCGTACGTAAAAATGAAATCTCTAAAAAACAAGGTAAAAAACGTTCTTCAAAGATTAAGTCCAAGAAAAAGATTTCATCTGATGCTGCTTTAGTAAGAAAAGTCGGTAGTTCAACACGATTGCCAGTTGCTCAATCTGCACAAAAACGGTCGAGAAGACATGTAAAAGCTGGCTATTTGGCACCCGGTAAAAAATCGGCACATATGCAGCAACAATTATCTTCAGCATCAGACGAAAAAAGAATTATCGGACCAAAAGAATTTCATCCGCCGAAAATCGATGGTATGGCACTGCAACCAAAATTTATGCTGTCAATCTCTGCTTTACTCGCTTCTGTCCTGCTTTTTTTCTTCATTATCGTCTTCTTTATTGCTAATAACGCACTTGACAAAGAAATCAAAACTGCTGGCGCAAATTACACACAATCGCTTGTTGTTTTCACAAAAAACTACATTAATACCGTTTACGATTATCAGTTTCTTGAATCAAGATTGAAGAATAGGGATACAACAGAAAAGCTAAGTGTAATTTTTTCCGATATCACAAATCAGCAACTAACTAATTTCAGTTCTTTTTTATCCGGGTTGAAAGCCGGCAATTATCAATTCGACAGAACATTGCAGCAAAGTTTTCTTGAGTTGAAATTTCATTTAAAATATCCGGATTACAGCAATTTCACACAAATTCAAAAAGATGTTGCACTTGCTGCTATCTACGATCTAAAGCTCTATTCAGAAAAACAAGACCAGTTAGAAATCAGCACGGAAACAATGAATGATTTAAGCATCCCGGAAGTTTTCCGAGCAGACAAAACGGTATCATCCTTTTTCTCATATTGCTTGAAGAATCATGCAAATGGAGCATTAAATCGTAAATGCAAGAATGCCCTTGATAGGTTTTATGAACATTATGAACGAGTATTATTCACTGTTCAGAAAGATTATCATGATAAATACGAGAATAATTACATCAAGCCTTTGATAACTCAGACTTTAAGGATAAAAGGAGTGTTTATCGGCAGAGAGTCAGGGGAAAAATTCGGCACTGACGGTTTTATTACCGAGAATTTCACGCCCAGAAATTTTAATGTATTTCCTTCCAAAATCACCAATGTAAAAATATCCGACCCGGATTCCGGCGTCAGGCAGTTTTATACGAATTTTTCGATAAATGATGTCGAAAACGATGGGAAAGATGTGCAGTATAAAGTCATAGTTGAATATGACAATAATGCACTCGAGAAATCCAAATCCCTTCTAATGATATCTCTGATTATCCTTACTCTATTAGCGATGATAATTGGTGTTGGAGTCTCATACTTCTTGGGACATGCTGTTACCGACCCGATTAATCATCTTGTCGAAACTGTTAAGCAGATTGCACAGGGGAATTACAAAATCAGAACGCAGGTTCGAACACGCGATGAATTGTGGGTTCTGGGCAAAACTATTGATATGATGTGCAATAATCTTGATTCAGCCAAGGAGTTGGCACTTGTTTTCAGCAAGTATAAGCATGATATTGACATAACCGAGGAAGTGGTCATTCAGCTATTACCTGAGAAAATTCCGACTATCGACAGGCTGGACATGCACGCTTATTACAAACCTGCCAAGGAAGTTGGTGGTGATTACTATGATTTTATACAAATCGATGACGACCATCTCGGACTTATTATCGCGGACGTTTCTGGCAAAGGTTTGCCCGGGGCAATGGTTATGACAATGGCAAGAACGATTCTCAGATACGAGGCAGCAAACTCGCTTTCACCTAAAGAAGTTCTTTCAAAATCAAACAGGCACATCACCCGCGATATTAAAAGGGGTATGTTTGTAACTGCATTTTATCTTGTGTTGAATATCAAGGATATGTCAATGGTTGCGTCAAGTGCAGGTCATAATCCAATGTTTGTTTACAGATTTCAAAACGGCAATATAGATAAAATTAATCCTAACGGAATCGCTCTCGGATTCGACAAAGGGGACATTTTTGAGCAAACGATAAAAGAGGAAACTATTCAACTTGAGCCAGGTGACAGAATCATCCTTTACACTGATGGCGTTGTTGAAGCACAAGATCCTGACACAGAAGAGCAATTCGGCGATGAAAAACTTATTCAGCTCATTTCGGAAAATCCTGAATCCGATTCTAAAGAAATCACTGAAATCATAGAAGATGCAATCACCGAACATCAGGGCGGTATGACTGAAGAGCTTCAGCACGATGATATAACAATTTTAACTTTGCGTCGATTGTTCTCCTGATGCAATACTCGATACTTCTCAGAAAACGAATTCAACCTGCATAATTGATAGAATTTTTACTTTTATTCAAGAGCTTTTGTAGTTCCCACAATCTCGGTTAACTCAGATGTTATTTGGGCTTGTCGCGATTTATTCAGACTAATTGTCAGTTTCCTGATGAGTTCCTCGGAATTATCCGTGGCATTCTTCATCGCAACTCGCCTGGAAGCCTGTTCGCTTGCAACGCTCTCAACTAAAACCTTGTAAACCATCGAATTTATATAAAGCGGGATAATATCCTTCATCACCGTCTGTGCATCAGGGTCAAATTTATAATGGATACTTCTGTCTGATTTTGCTTCATTTTCCTGATTATCGTCCTCAAATCCACTAATGGGAAGTAATTGCAAAATGGTTGGTGGTTGTTTCAGCATACTCTCGAAATGACCGTACACAAGCTCAACTTTGTCAACTTGTTCTGACATAAACTTTTCGATAAGCAGGTCAGCAATTTTCTGTGCATCCTTGTATGTCGGTTTATCGCCGATTTCGGTAAATTTGTTTATAATCTCAAAATTACGGAAACTGAAGAAAGTAATGCCTTTTTTGCCTGCAATAAACAGTTCGACATCAGTATTCTGCTTTTGATATTCCTCAATACGCTTTTTTGCTCTATCAATTAGATTTGAGTTGAAACTACCACATAAACCCCGGTTAGCGGTGAAAAGGAATATTAAAACCTTCCCGACTTGCGTTCGTTCTTGCATCAGAGGTGATTCCTTCTGCAAATCCTTATCGCCTGTAAGCTTTTTTAGCATCGAGTTAAGTGCATCGAAATACGGCATTGTTGCATTAACACGCTCTTTCGCTTTCAACAGCTTGGATGTGGCAATCATCTCCATGGTCTTTGTAATCTTCTTAGTGTTTGAGACTGCCTTAATTCGTTTGCGGATTTCCTTGGGTTTCTTCAACGTAACCTCATTATTTAATCGTTTACTGATACTTTTCCCGTTGTGACAAACATGTAATGGTTTCTGTGTCATTCCTGCGAAAGCAGGAATCCAGCAATATTGTTTTTCTTTTATTCTCTGGATTCCCAATCAAGTTGGGAATGACAAAGCTTACTTATTGGGTTATTTGATAGTTTTTGCCACTTTACGCAGCAAAAATCAACTGATTTGTACATTTTCAATTGCTTCGAAAACCTTTTTCGCTTTTACCGCCTCGGAAACATCATGCACACGCAGAATTTTCGCACCCTGGTTCAGACAATGATAATGAGCGGCAATTGTTTCAATGAGCCTGTCATCAACCTCTGCACCGGTTATAAACTTAAACAGAGATTTTCGCGACAAACCGACCATAAGTGGACTGCCAATTGTTCGAAATTGGTGTAAATACTTCAGCAATGTCAGATTGTGCTGAGGAGTTTTGCCAAATCCGAAACCGACATCATGAATTATACTATCCGCTGAGATACCCGCATCTTGAAGCATTAAATTCGCTTTGAAAAGATACGTATAAATCTCTGCAATCACATGGTCATATTCCGGGTTCCTCTGCATGTTTTGAGGATTTCCCTGCATGTGCATGACAATGAAGGCAGCCTGAGTTTGTGCAGCCACTTCCACAAGCTCCGGATTCCTCGCCCCTGTTATGTCATTGATTATATTGCAACCCGCATCAACTGCTTTTCGAGCGACTTCTGGTTTGTACGTATCAACCGAGATTAAAACATCGGATTTATCGCGGATTTTCTCGATAATCGGCAGAATATTGCGCAATTCATCGGTTTCACTGATTGGCTTCGCACCTGGACGAGAAGATTCACCACCAATGTCGATAATATCAGCACCTTGTTCAATCATCTGCATAGAACGCGAAATTGCTTCGCCAATTTTCAAGTATTTTCCACCGTCCGAAAATGAATCCGTAGTTACATTCAAAACACCCATTATCAACGGTTTGTCGATTAGAAAACTCTTATTATCTCGCAGTTTTAATGTAAAAATCTGTTTGTTAAAATTGGCGATTGCCTTTTTTACGCATTCTGCCACCTGAGTCAGTGCGAAAGGCTGATTCTGCATTTTTGCACTCAAAGAATCGAGCTGTCGCTTGGTTCCGAGAATCACAACCTGTGACGAATCTATTGGGGTTTTGATGAGTTGTCGATGCACCGCAGCATCACCGTCAAGTGAAAGCATTGTTTCCTTGAGAATATGTGCTTGCGGAGCAGAAATATCATTCAGTAAAACCGCGTAACCCTCGCATTTTCGCGACATATGCTCGATAACTTCAGTTGAAGTTGGAATATCACGAATCTCCTTGCGAACCAAGTTTGTACAAGGTGAAGCCACAACCCTAGGCTGCAATTTCGCCCAAATATTCTTAAATTTATCTTTTTCCATAAATGCTCAATACTCTTTAAAAAGTTGTAGAAATGCAGGCTTATTGATAAAAATCTTGCCTAATTTTTGCCTTAAGATTTCTTTTCCTGCCTGAGTGCTGAACTGCATCTCATCCAAATACGCGCTTAACCCGATGAGAATCCAGAGTTCCAGCGTTGAAAACCTATTTTGTTGTTGGTGTATCTCAAGAGATTTGAACACACCCGATTTGTTTTTTGCCAGAATTTCACTGCACTTGCTAGTAAGAAAATCTACATTACCGGGATTCAGTAAAACCGTTTCGCAGATTTCCTTATGCAAGCTGGTGCATTCGTAATGTAAAGCACTCAAAACTTCGTTAACCTGTTTTTTATATTCGTTCAGAAACATCACGGTTTTAGTGGGAATATCAGGGTCGGTTTTTAGAAGAAATAGTTTATTACCAAGCTCCATCCTGCTGATAATGCGCATTATTCCCCAGCAAACATCAGATGTTTCTGGTGAGATTATTTTTCCGTCGCTGTGAAACCTCGAATGCAGATTCTGAATGTCGTCAACTGAAATGCGTCTCCAGGTTTCTACAGCATTTGTCAGCACAAAATATTTCTGAAAGGCAATCCTGTTCTTATTAAGAAATCTGAACGCAAATTCAGAAATTATCCCTTCTTCAACCCAGTTTGTTACAGCATGGATACCGCTTTTACGAATGTAAATTTTGCAGAATGCCTTGAGCATTGGGAATATCAAATTCTCAAGTTTACGCCAGTCATCAACCTCAACAAATATTAGTTCATATTTTTTTGCCAGCCATTTGTATTTGATTTCATCAACATTTGACGGCTTAACAATTATCATGAATTTCTTATCAAAAACTTGCCATGAGCTAACATATTTCTTGCCAAGTAGTTTTTTTGCCTCCTTGCTTATGAAATTTCTGCTTAACTGATACAAAATTCGTGCAGTATTCAATATTTCGTTGTTTATTTGAAATTCATCGCTGGAGACAATCACATCGCTTTCAAGTTCGGTCTGCCTGAATGATTTCAAGCGTTTGCGCCAATCGGTGATAACCCGCTTGTTTAGCCAGTATCCAAGATACAGCAATTCGCCGTTGTTCATGTGCGTTCTCTCAATATCCATGTTCCAGGCTTCTTCGCTGATTAAATCTGCTGAGGTCAACGGTAAACTGTATCTCATCCAGTCAAGCATTTCAGGTTTCTCAATCCTACTTAGTTTTGTTTCAGACGGTATATCCAGTTTGACGTTTGGAAGCTCTGGATTGATGGGCATTTCAGTGATTTCAGGTAAAAATATTCTGCTTTCAATTTCGGTTTCAGGTGATTCTCCCGGAAGCAGAAACTTCAACTTTTTTCGAACGCTTAAATTCCTCGAATTCTCGATAAATGCAAGAACATAATTATTGCGTGCTTCGATGAACCAGTCGTTATTATCACAAAAATCACCCAAATTCTCATAAAATTCTGAGTCGCGGTCATCGGGCTGGATATCATGCAAAATTTCACGATATTTTCTGAAAATCTCAATCTGCTTAAAAACAACTACCGCTGGATACATTACTTTTGAACCGTCAAAAAGTTCCAACTCGTATGCGTTTTTGTCAATTTTGCTCACAAGTGCATAAAATCTCTTTCCGTTAAGCTCAAAAGGACGCAAACGCGATAAATCGATATTCTCCCCCCGTTTACGCCAATGCTGAGTATCTTCGACATAGGATTTTGGAAGCCACCTACCGTCAGCAACAGGCATAAATCCAAAAGTACGCAGCAAATTCACTTTTTCATCCTGCGTAAGACTGCGATATGGTATCAATTCGTCAATTGTAAGCAATTCTAACGGTTTTTGCGATTCAGGAGTCTGTGTTTTCGCAGATTCCGTCGACATATCACCATCAATTGACTTCGTTTCTGTGCTAAATCTGATTAGCATGCCAAGTATAATTCCAAAAGTTAAGATTACTGCTATGAACAAGAATTTCCTCAGTTTTTCTTGCTTTTCCGGTAATTCAATAAACTGAGTTGGCTTTCGTCTTTCTACGCGCGTACTCGAACGAGAACTTCTTCTAGTAGACTTTGCAGAAGCTCTGTCAACCGTATGTAAACGTTCGGTTATTGCTGATTTTGAATCAGTCTCGGGGATAATCCTGAAAATTCTCGAATCACCGCGTCTGGTCAAAGGAGGTAGTGTATTTCCACAGATACTGCATTTTCCTTTGATATTCGATACTTTCTGCTGACAATGTACACAGAAAGCTACCGGTCTTTCTTTGCCGAATGATCGATTGTAAAGCTTGCTC
>JAIOTL010000323.1 GCA_021106775.1 Planctomycetota bacterium
ACCCCCGGAAATCCGAGGGTTTTGTTTATGATTGAGTACAAACCGTTGATTATTCTTCGTCTTTAGGCTCAACTTTAGGTTCAACCTTTACCGCTTTACCATAATTATTTACAACATTCATATTCATATCCATTTCAGTCTTTATCTCGGAACCGTCCTGCGGATTCGCGCCTGATAAGCTGAATACCAAAATGAAAGTATGTTTCAAACATCTGTTGTTTGTAATATCAAGCTCGATTGAAGCTTGGATTTTAATGAGAATCTGCATACCCCAGAAATCGGCTTTCTGTTCAACTTTACCACTAAGGAAAGCAACCTTCGCACCATTCTTCTCTGCAATCTTAACGAATTTGAGTTTAAATTCTTCCTTTTCGCCGGAAGCTTCACCCATTTGTTCAATACCTTCTGCCATCTCTTCATTTAACATCAAGTCTTTGTAATTGAATTTGAAGCTTTCACCGACTGCAACAGGCTTTTTCGGAAGTTCAAATGCATCAAAAAGCATCATTGTCGATTCACCCATTTGTTCGTATGAATCACTTTCAATCTCAGGAAAATCTTTTGACTTTTCGACGATTTCAAATTCACCAGCTTTGTTCTTGACTTTGATCCAGTGACCGATAAGTTTGACCATTTCTTCCTTGTCACTTTCATCGCTGTCAGGCATTTCACCTTCCATTTTGACATCTTTAAAATGCGCTTTGATTTCAGTTGGTACACCATCTTTGACAGCAAGAATCGCGTTTTTAAGCTTGATTACAATTTTTGCATCAATAACTTCATCTTCACCTTGACCTTTTGTTTCACCCTTCATTGTCATCTTAAATGTACGTTCGAATTCCATGCCTTTGGTATAAGCAATCTTAAGCTCGTACTTCTTGGCATCAGGTTTTACCTTGGGTTCGGTCTTAGGTTCTTCTTTTGGCTCAACAGGTTCAACTGGCTCAACTTTCTTCTCAGGCATGAGTTGAGCGTTCAAAGGCATAAATGCGAAAAGAACGAAAATTACAAGAATGCCCATAAAAAACTTCTTCATTTTCTCCTCCAAAAAGGGGTTCAAGTTAATGAAAAGAAACATATATTATTTTACCAGTAATAAATATTACAGTTTAATGCTCTCTAAATCCTTTAGAATTTTTGCATAACAGACATTTTTTTCCAATCATTTTGTACTTTCGTTGGTTACACTGTCATCCTTACTTAGAAAACCGCTTTTTTCTTTGATGTATTCGATTTGTGCAGTGCAACCTATCAGGATTTTCTCATCTGGATTGATGAATTTAATGATTACATCAAAGTTGTTTTTCCTCTGGTCGTTTAGGGGTCGTAGAGCGATAACTTCACCTGGATATGCCTTATTCGGGTTAGCATCAATGAATATCTTCGCCTTGCGCCCGATTTCAAAGCGTGGAAAACTCATGTACGAAGTTAACAAGCTGACAACTACATGATTGGCGTCGTATAGTGACAATATTTCGTCACCTAAATCTACAACCTGCCCCATTTGTATGTTAATCTCAAGTATCTTCAGGTCTGCAGGAGCATTGATTTCAAGGTTTGCAATCTTATCCTTGAGGATTTGCAAACCTTGCTCAATGGTTTCAAGAGATTTCTTTGCCTGACGTATCTCATCCTCCACTGTTCTCAGAAAACTCAGACAGAGTGCATTATCACGTTTCAAAATGCTGTTACAACTTTCCAATTCTTTACTAAGATTGTTAATTTCGAGGCTTGAAACGGTTATACCTTCGAAAGGCAGAGACAGCTCAAGCTTGTTCTTGATTTTGTCGCATTCCAGTTCAGCTTTCTTCACAGCTTCATTCAATTCCTCAATTTCACTACCGGTTTTCTTGCTCTTGACATACTCCAGATGTTTTTCTGCCAGAGTTATTGCGATTTCATGCTGATACGCTTCTGTTTTCAAAGTTTTGTTCTCAAGAACTACAATGGTTTCACCTTTTTTTACTAAATCGTTTACTTGATTATTGATTGAAATTACAGTCCCACTGGTTTCAGCGTTCAATTCCCACAAATAATCCCAATGAGGTATAATTCTGCCTGTGCCTGGTGGTAAAAAGTATCCGAGTTTCGTTAGTTTTGATTCTTCAACATCAATATAACTAAAGGCTTCCGAGGCTTTTTCGAGGTTTTTTTCTTTCTGAAGAAGTTTATCGTCCTTCTGAAAAACAAGTACAACACCAACAGAAACAACGATGATTATGAAGATTATAAAACTCCAATTCACCTTTTGTTTTGAACTTGCGATAACGCGTACTTCGCTACCGGCATCGAGGTCGAAATCTGTTGGTTCAGGCATCAAACTCCTCTAGTTTAATTTGTAATCGTGATTAAGTTTGTCCAGCATGCTTTTTGCAAGTACATCCTTTGGATAAAACGTTAAAAATTGCTCGAATGTGAATTTTGCACTTCTAATAATTAAATCTTTTTCTTCCTCAAGTTCAACATTATTAACCTCGGATTTCTCTCGATTTAGTTTATCGAGTATTTCAAGTTTAATCATTCCGAGAAGTTTATAATGTTTGCATTTGTTGGAAGCGGCAATTTGCGAAGGCACTTGCTGAGCTAAAATGTATTCTGCAGTCTCTAAATCACCCAGACTGAGATACAAATTCGCAAGGTTCTCGAAGTCTTCGATGAGAAGCCGTGAAATGGGAGTATGTTTTGTGTACTGCTGATAAAATGATATTGCTTCCTCGATTTTGCCCTGTGCAGTATAAACTTTCGCTATCTGTTTCAAGGCTTCGGTGTTCAGAACATCTTGTTGTAGTTCGAACGCAAAACTATAGAACCTTATTGCCTGTTCATATTCGTTATGTCTGTGCAGGATATTTGCAAGCAGATAAAGGGTTTGGTAGTGTTCGCTGTCGAGACGTTTCAGCGATTCCATGCATATCTTTATTGCGCGATTGTCATTTGTCGTAATATTGGAAAGAAAAAGTGCCCTTGCTAATAAATACATGAGATTGGCATCGGTTCTGTCATTGCTCAAAAATTGTTCATATTCGCATATCATTCTGTTGATGAAAATATTGCCGGTTTCCGAAGTTTCGCTGTAACCTGCAATTGAATCGAGTAAATTCTGATATAACTCATGGTTGGCAACAGTTGCCTCGAACTCCGCCTGCATCAGTCCGGTTCTCGCGTATGATGCTGCATGCAAAAGGGCATTTCGGATTTCATTTTCATCAGCATGTTCCGATTGTAGCAGTTCAATAGCTTCTTGCTGCTTAATGGACGAATATGTGAAATTGTTCCAGTAATACTCGGATATCAGAACTTCAGGCAGATCTGCACCTTTGCTAAGAGGGTCTTGCAGGGGAATTGCTGCGGTACAGGAAATAAGAAATATGGCTATAAAAAGTGGAAATATTATCAGTAAGATTCTTGTTTTTTGCATGCTAATCCGCAAATAAGAAATATTCGATGTATAAACATTATTTCATAAACACAATAATTTTGTAGTAAATATCAGCAAACAACTTGATATTATTTCAGTATAACCTATCAAAAATTGCTGGTTATACATTCTCTTTAAGGAAAAAGCATGAAACGCAACAGAAGATTATTTTTACTGGTATTGCTTGTATTAATACTGTTCAGCGTACA
>JAIOTL010000152.1 GCA_021106775.1 Planctomycetota bacterium
GACAAGGATTTACTACGTTTGCTTGCAGAGAACTCGAAAGGGAAATCGAGCATCAATTCGTAATATCCTTCGGTTGACATTAACCCGACTCTCTCGACGATTTTATCCTTCGCACCTGCAATAAACTCATCCTCATCGAAATCCACAAAGACATAATCCAGCATCCAGCTTAAATCGTTATGCCGTACAAATTTCTCACACTGCGTCTTCACTCGGTAGGTGATATTAATCTTCGTCCCGAAGGGATTCTCTGCAAAACTCACAACCGCAGATAAATCGTGATTGCTATTTACAAATTCATCATTAAACACAAATAATTACTTATGATGAAAAAACTAACGTAAATAAATAATTAATGTCGAACTGAGAAATAGAGACTTAATCTCACAAGTATTAGGCTGTGTTTGAAAAATGCAAAAGTAATTTTAAAAACTGTCGATATTTCTGATGTATCCGATTACTAAGGAGGTATCGATATGGGGAGACATGAATTAGCCGATGCACAATGGAACAAAATCCAGCATTTGATTCCAATAAAAGCGCGAAAAACTCGTGGGCGTCCGCAATAAAACAACCGACAGGTTATGGACGGTATCATCTGGATTCTTTGCACCGGCACATCTTGGCGCGATTTACCACAGTAGTACTGCAAATGGCAAACAGTTTTCTATCGGTATAATGAGTATCGCAAGTCAGGCGTTTTCAGCAAGATTCTACAAGCTCTACAGATAGAATTGAATGCGAACAAAAAAATCGACTGGAATCTTGTTTGTGTCGACGGAACTATTATTAGAGCACATAAATCTGCTGCGGGTGCTGTAAAAACGGGCATCGCAGCATGAGCATGAAAACCATGCGCTTGGCTATTCCCGCGGTGGCTTCGGCACAAAGCTGCACATAGCTTGTGACGGTGTGGGCAATCCTCTATCAATCGTTGTTACAGCAGGACAAAGACACGAAAGCATTGTCTTTGAAGAATTGATGGACAAAGTAAAAATAAAGAACAAAAAAGGGCGTCCGAAGCAGAGACCAAAAGCGATTGCTGGTGACAAAGCCTACAGCGTAAGTCGTATCAGAAAATGGTGCAAAAACTTGCGCATTGAAACTGTGATACCTGCAAAATCTAATGAGATAATATTCGCCAGTTGTGATCTAATATTATACAAAAAGAGAAATATTGTGGAAAGATGCATCGGCTGGCTTAAAGAATTTAGGCGGATTGCAACGCGTTATGAAAAATTAGCACAAAGTTTTATAGAAATGGTCAACCTCGCAATTTCAGTTTTCTTCCTCCGAAAGTATTTTTCAAACGCAGCCTAGTAGCTTCTTCAAGCTGGGTTATGCGATCTTCAGGATTATGCTTGTCTTGTACGACTTCAAGCTCTGGGCGATATCTATGCAATCATCAATCCATTCGATGGAACCGCCAACGATTGGAATTTGTTTCAGCCCGACGATGACTGCTCTCGCAGCACATTTTATTAATAATTTGCCTTTGTTCATCCTTGTGGCTTATACATATTTGAGATTTATAGAAATCAGTATATCATTTTCTTAAGGGGATGAAAGAATTTGAATAAATATTTAATGTTTAAATTATTGAAAGAAATGGTTATTCACGGATTAATTTGAGACTTGCTTTAATCTGTACTGCTGATAATATCAGCGTTTTTTTATTGTGAAATTTCTGATGTGCCCGAACCAGCCTAATTGTTTCAGATTCACTTTTAACCGATTTATTCAACACCTACTTGTAAGCTCTTTAAAATAGAAAAGACCAAAGCAATCACTCCGGTCTTTGTATTTATCGTATTTCAGCGAGAATGTAGCATGAAGGTAACAAATCAGCTTAATATGTGATTTTGACCTCGCCGTTGCTGGTTTTAACTCCAGGAGTATCAGTTTTATTCGAGCCATTGTTGATGGAACCGCCACCACCACCGCTGTATTGACCGTCCCAGGTTCCACCCTGACCACCACTATAACCGCCACCACCACCTGAACGGTTGTAATTATTGGTGTAGCCACCACCACCACCGCCAAACCCACCATCACCACCACCGTTACTACCAGCACCTCCAATTTCATTAGTGTATTTGCTCCGTCTTAGCCATCAAGGTTAATTTCACCATCGATTTTCTCTTCACCAATACAGAAGATTTCAAAGGCAATGGTCCCTGTGAAATTGATTTTAACTCCCTGAGAGATATTCATTGACGAATAATTGTATTGTCCAGCATTGCGAGCGGACACAAAAATGATTAATTGATAAAAAAAAGTGCGAGCATATTGCGAGCGAGCATTTTAGTTAAGTTGAAGAAAACCCTATAGTCTTTGTAAAATCTGGCGCGGCTGGAGGGGTACGATCCCCCGACCTACGGTTTAGGAAACCGATTATATCACAAAACTAAATGATGATAATTAGTACTCATCCTTAAAATATAAAGTTTATACATATATATATGATAATAGATGATAACGTCTGATTTATTGTTTGAGATTGATTATATGAGAACATAATGAGAACATAATAAAACCGTTGACTCTCTGTTGAATATTTTATATGCTGATTTTAACATTAATGGAGAATAACATGGCAGGTCTTTCGTTGAAAGTTGTTAGAGGTAAAAAGAGATGGATTATTGATTATTATCAGTACAGCCCAAAAAAAGATAAATTCGTCCGCAAGCAGATCCTATGTGACACAAAGCGTGCGACAAACGATGTACTAAGAAAAAAACTGCTGCAGAGATACCAGGAAGCAGAGGATGAAAACCGTAGAGACGTTGAAATTCATGGTAAGAGCACTATGCAAGTAGAATTAACAATCACTGATGCAATCAACCTATTTCTAGAAAAGCGAAAAAAACATGTAAACTTACGACAAACTCATGGTGGAAATCAAGGAATTAGCTCAAGCACATATGTCGAGTTAGTGCGAAGTATGGAGTCATTCCAAGAGTTTTGTGAAGAGAAGTCAATGATAAAATGTAGTGAATTCAACACTTCCAAAGCAAAGCAATTGTATGAGTGGATTGAAATGTATGAAGGCAAAGCAAAAAATGGGATATCGACTTTTTCAAAAAACAAGCTGATAGTGAATGTTAAAACCTTCATCAATTCATTCAGGTATGCAGATGAGGTTGTATTTTACGATATAGATAAAATTACTCATGTATTGAAGAAATTTCCAGTTCAAGAGAATTTCCAATTTTACTTTAAAACTGACGAACTACAGAAGATACTGGAAAAAGCTGTTGAGCACGACTGTGTAAAGTGTAAAGTTACAAGAGATTTCAATGCTAAAGGTAAGAAATTCGAGGACGAGTTGCCGTTAAAGAATATACCGATTTTACCTCATCTTCTGCTCGTCCTTTTTACAGGCATGCGCAGAAGTGACGCACTAAATTTGAAGTGGAGTGATGTTAATCTAGTAAATGCAAGCATCAAGTATCAAGCAATAAAAAATAAGAAAATTTGTACGATTCCATTTAATGATTTTGATCATCCAGTTTCACCAACAATGATAAACATACTCAAAATATGGGATAATCTTAGAAACGGTGATAATTTTGTGCTTCCGCATCCCAAGTCTTTAGAACCTGCACCGATTAAAACACCACTTGAGGAATTTAGAGAGAAAATTAGTGTACCCGAACTTGGATTTCAGAATCTTCGTAAGACTTTTGAAAGCTACGCTGTGACACTTGGTGTACCACCTGCAAAGGCAGCATTTTGGGTAGGTCATTCAACTGCAACTGCAGAAAAACATTACACTGCATATGCTTTTGGGAATCTTACTGGCAAATCGATTGAGGAAGCGATGGGACTCAAACAGATAATGACAAAGATTTACAACGGATATCTTGGCAGAGGGGAGTATAAAAACCTAAAGCTCACAAAATGGAGCCCTTAAAAAAAAGAGACCAATGCTTAAGGCTTGGTCTCTTCGATTTTCATTTAATCTTTCACGATTATTGCTTCAATGTCTGCAAACAACAATCTTTCGCCTGGTTTCAACAGATGCTTTTCATGATTCTTAAGCTGACACCATTTATTCTTCTCCCAGCGATAAGTTCCGTTTACCCCTTGCGGTATACTATATGTCTCGCATCCAGTTCGCTGAAACAGCACATGATTATTGCCGACCAAACTCGAACCTATTTCATCTCTACCAACACTAATCGAACCCTTATCAAGCCTTATTGATGGACCACCAGTAATCACAAGCTTCAACGCTGGGAAATCCCGCAAACATACAGGACAGCGTATCTTCGACGAATCATTTACGAACGGAGCACCACAAAATTCGCATTGATGAATCCTCTGAAATGCATCCTGTAAAACTTCTCGCCAATCCTGCATAAACGGACGCTCCGCTGGATTATCTGAGAGCGAGCGATCCAGAAGCCTTTTCAAGTCGGTGTTCAGGATGTTCTCAGGAAACCCCGACTTATCTCCATCACCCATATCAATTTCATCAATTATTTCCTCGTAATCCTTCGCAAGCTTACGAATAATCTGCTCTGGAAAGCGCATAAGCAATAGCTCGTGCATAATCAGCCCTGCAGAATAAAGGTCGGATAAAATAT
>JAIOTL010000022.1 GCA_021106775.1 Planctomycetota bacterium
CGGGCGGGCATGGCAAACATGGGCGACAGCTTTGCAATAGTCAAGCGTGACGAAGTCTGGCTTGTGAAACTGCATATAACACCATACTCGCACAGCAGCTACTACAACCATGAACCGATGCGCAAACGCAAACTCCTGCTGCACAAGCGCGAAATCAAAAAACTCCGCACCAAAATCCGCGAGCAGGGATACACACTCGTTCCGCTCAAGATTTATTTCAATGACCGCGGCTATGTGAAGTGCCAGCTTGGGCTCGCCAAGGGTAAAAAGCGTTTCGACAAGCGCGAGGACATCAAAAAACGCGATGTCGAACGCGACCTCATGCGCAAATACAAACACCAGTAGTTTATTCAGTAGGACAGGCATCCTTACACATTTCTGTCATTCCCGCGAAAGCGGGAATCCAGCGTACCCAATCGGTAGGACAGACATCCTTGCCTGTTGATGATGTCGAAGTTGCCAGAGTTAGGCAGAGATGCCTGACCAACCGGTGGTTGAGCGCAGTCGAAACCACCAGCATTTCACCATGCAAATACTTGTGTAACCTTCGACTTCGCTCAGGCAACGTTGTCATTGTGAGGAAGGAGCAAAGCGACTGACGTGGCAATCTCAGGAGTTATTGATGATTACAAACCTACTATCGATTTTCAATCATCACTAACCGTTGTTCGTTCTATGCAATCGCTAAAATAAACGAAATGAAGTAATAAATTAGTCTTTGTTTCGTAACCTTGCACAGTTCCTGAGATTGCGACGGTCGTTTCACTCCCTCGCAATGATTACTGGATGGTTCAAACATTCATTCAGAATGAACCGATGAACCTTTTGGTTGCTTCGCTCAGAATGACATCGAATGGATGCAAATCATCATTAACATTGGATATCATTCCTGCGATTTTTCTTCGGACATCTCCGGGATTGCAAATGGAGCAGATTGCTTTTTACAATTATAGTAATCCTTCAAATATCTATACAGCATCGCAGTCCCAACAAACAAAACAAACACAACACCAAATAGAATCCAAACATCAACAGCTTCACTTATTAATACATTTCCTTTAATAAACATTCTGTCATTAGAATAAAAAATTCTGAATCCTTCATGGTAAATTGGTCTTTCATTACAACTCAAAATCCAACCAATAAATATTCTTTCACCAGCGAAAATGAGAATGGAAAGATAGTAAATACAGTAGAAAAAAAACTGCAATGGTAAGAATATTCTAAGATTTATTCCCTTATTAAATCTGATTATGAAAAACAAAACAATTAACAAAAATACGTTTGGATAAATGTATATTTTCTCAAAATCTGATTGAACAAAAACAACATCATAACCAAAGAAATATTGCACGTAAACGCTAATGCATTCACCAATCATATAACACAATGCGAGACTCATCAGCAAAAAGCTTGCGAGGGATAACTCCTTAAAAACATTCAGAGCGATTATATACTTTATTTTCACAGATTCGTCCCTGTGCATAACTAATTGAAAACATGTTTCAATCTAAAACAAAAACATGTGAATTATACATCGACCTTGTTTAGTCGTACAGAAACAATGCATTTGTCATTCCCAACTTGATTGGGAATCCAGCGAATACAAGAAGAAATCAGTATTACTGGATTCCTGCTTTCGCAGGAATGACATCCAAACCATTATTAATCAATTGTGCATGATTTGTAGTTTGAAATACAAAACGGAAAAAGATTTGGCACAATTGTTCAAAATTGTATATTGAATAATATATGCTGGTTCAGCAAAAAATATTGCTGTTACTTCAGCACAGGCTGTTTGAATTAGTGCAGTCAAGCATCATGCGAAGGAGAATACAATGGAAATGGACGCAATTTTCGCGGGTTTCGGCGGACAGGGAATTATGCTTGTCGGTCAGATGGTTTCATACGCAGCATTGGCGGAAGGCAAGCAGACATCGTGGTTGCCGTCATATGGTCCTGAGATGCGCGGCGGAACTGCAAATTGTACGGTTATTGTGTCCGATACCATGATTGGTTCTCCTGTTGTGTCCAGCCCGAAGACCGCTGTTGTCATGAATCCGCCTTCGTACACAAAATTCGGAAACCTGCTTAGACCTGACGGCATTCTAATCGTCAACACATCGCTGATTAAGGTTGACTCCGATGATTCAGACATTCAGAAGGTGAAACAGCAGACGGATATTCAGCATGTCGAGCTTGAAGCGTATGAGATTGCAAGTGAAATCGGGAACAGGCTTGGTGCGAATATGGTGATTCTCGGTGCATTTGTTGCTTCGCGACCGGGAACCATCAAGCCAGAATCAATCGAGACGCTGATAACCTGGTACTTCAAAGAGAAAAAGGGCAAATCTGACAAAATTGTAGATATGAACCACAAATGCTTCCATGCAGGTATCAAAATTGTCGAAAAAATCCTCGCAAACTCCGTTTAACCTACAATCCGACAGTTGGTAGGTCAGGCATCATAGCGCAGAGTTACAGAAGTTTTATGTATTGGTAGGACAGGCTTCCTAGCTTGTCAAAGAGATGCTTTCAGTGTCAGGCAATCATTGTGCCTGTCATTCTGAATGGAACAAGCAAAGCAGTGAAACGAACGAAGTTAAGCCGACTAACCGCCCCGTGTCATTCTGAGGGAATGAAATGAGCGAAGAATCCAGGATAGCGGAATGTTAAACTTGGAATACATTAAATTTATTATGTATGATAAATTCTTATCGAGAATCTTTGTTTTCATAGGAAATACAATAATTCATAATTCGATGTTTTGTGTATGACCATCCTGGTTTCTTCGCTACGCTCGGAATGACAACAGAGGTTTTGTCTCTACAAAACCAATAGATTACGTGTACATCACACATGGAATACACTAAAAACAGGGCTGTCTTGATGCTTACTTGTTGGTTTTAAGTTTCTTGATAATGAGCTTTTTGAACTTCTCTTTGCCTGAACGAATTTCCCCTGCAGAGCCGAATATCCAATCAATCTCAACACCTTCACCAGAAAGCCGTTTCAAAGCTTGCGATGCTGCAAACCTTGTCCAACCGTTCTCAGAATCCAACGCCTTAAGCAACGCAACATACGAAGTCCTGCTCTTGAAATTCGCAAGTGCAAGTGCTGCCTCCGCGCTTCCTGAAGGCAAATCAGCATCAAGAATCTTCGTTAAAAGCGGAATCGCTCGATAATCACCCGAACGCCCAAGAGCAACAGAAGCACATTCCATAAATGCTGGTACCATATAAACCTTCGGAATCTCCTTCAAATAATTGCTGCCGATTCTATGCGTAAATGCTGACTGCTCGAATGCAACTGTTGCAGCCTTTTCAATGAACTCAAACGAAATCGCACCACTTCGGGAACCTATGTCAAGAACTGTTGCTGCAAAAAACTGCTTTGCAAATATAGAATTGTCGGTGGAAAAACTCTTCAATTTCGCTTCAATAGCACTGTGTTTTCGCATGCCCGCCAAATATTCCTTATGATACTTATCCTTTTTGACTGGGTCTTTTTCAGTACGCCACTTTGCGATACTTTCAGTGTATTCCTTGAAATAAATTGCTTTCTCAGCCAATAATTTCTCAATATCGATTGTACTTCCACCTGCAAGATCAATATCGTCCTCGATTTCAGCGCAAAGCATCTTGGCGCGTCCTCGATTTGCTTGATAGAGCAAAGTTAATGCGATTGACATCATTGAATGGTTTTTCTTGTCATAAACTATCTGCTGCAAAAATGTGCTTTTAACTTGCTTTGATATTGCCTTCAACGCCGCTGACTGCACAAAAGTTGAAAGTGTAATAGTCTGCACGAATGCACGAGTTTTTCCACGAACCTGCTTTGGCATGGGTGGTTCTGCAATCAGTTTTTTAAGAACAAAGACACCTTCATCACCGAGATTTGCCAGAACATCGACATAAAGAAAATGATTTACCGGGTCGATGTCAAGAATTGCAACATTCAACGCTTCATTAATTGAGTCTTTATCGCCGCAGGCAGCAAGGGCTAACATCACTTTTTCATAAAAAACTTTGTACATATGCCCTTCTGATTCGGGAAATCTTGGTTGCCATCTGCATGATTTGTCATAGCTTGGGTTGTCGTTCTTTGGCAGATTTTTTTCGTACGATTTTTTAAGGGTATGTAAATACTTGACAATCTTTTTATCATCAGTGCCAACTCTCGCAATCGCTTCAAGTGCTGACCATGTAACAGCTTTGCCGTAATAATCCTTAGGATTAATCGCTCTAAGCATCTTGTAAACGTTCGAAAGCAAATGTTTCGAACGAATCTTTCCGACACCGTAAATCCCCAGGATTCGCATTAAAGGGTCGCGGTCTTTGAGAAGCTTACCAACGATTTCAGAAGGTATCGAACCGCCCTGAGTTATAAGAGCACGGGCAGCACGGACGCTGACAACTTTGTCCTTGTGATAAACCAACTCTGCAAGTCTTTTTTGCACCTGAGGGGTTTTGTACGCTCCCAGCAAGTATGATACATTTCTGAGCAGAAATTGATGTGTTGTTTTCGATGCATTAAGTAAGCCTGGGATTGCATCCTTTCCGATAGAAAGCAGTTTACGGGCATACTGTGGATCAAGCGAACCAGGAAATCCACCAACCGCTTCGACAACCGCAAGACGCTCCATCATTCCCTTGTAACCGCGCTTTGAAGGCAGTGTCGGAGGCTTAATAGGCAAAACACCAATCATCTTTTTAACTTCGCTTGAAAAAAACTTGTTCATACTCTTGCTGCTGCTCGCAATATTATTCGAAAAAACCATCTGACCGCCCAGAAGTCCTGCAGAACCAAGCTCGAGAAAATGCAGAACAGCTTCGTGTTCGTTAACCACTTCTGGATGCAGCATAACGCGGATAACGGTGCTAACGCCGTCCCAGACGAGTTCAGTGGGATATGTCGGCGGATATTCGAAGTTATTAGATGGACCTTTTGTAAGAATTCTATCGCGCACACCGGGTGTTGTTTCAGACACACGTATGACCTCGCCTGCAATGTCAGGTGTTTGAATGTTGAAATATCCATATAGATTTTGAATCGGGATTTCAATCTGTACGCCAGCTTCGAAAGTTTTGCTCGAAGCATCGTGTTTTCCGCCTGAAGTAACAACTGACTGGATTCTGCCGTGGTCAGTTGTAATTGGCTTAAGCATTCCTTTATCCCAGTCAAGTCCTGAGCCTGGAGGGACACTCACATCGACATCCGCCAGAATCACAGTTGCAAAAGCAATGTTTATCAGCAACAGAAGTGTCAGTCTCAGCTTGTACATTTATTCCTCCGGAATTTTTCATCGTATAATAGACTACTACGTAGGTTAATCGGTTAATGAATGCATTTGCAAAATTTTATGCAGAATCCTTAGCACAAAACCTTCGATTATATAACACTCAAAATCATGATTTCCTTCAAAATTTCTGTATAAATTGGAAAATGGTTGGAGAATAATTAATATTGTCGATAATTGTTATTAATAGAGAAAAAATGAAAGTGTCGGATGCAGAAGCGGATTGCTTTTATGGGTACGCCGGAATTGGCTGCAAGAATACTAAGCGCAATGATCCATCGCGGTTTTGTGCCTGTGCTTGTTGTATCGCAACCTGACAGACCTGTTGGGAGGGGTAGAAAAATCAAGCCAACACCAGTAAAACAGGTGGCAATTGATTCCGGCATAGAAGTCGTTCAACCTGAATCCGCACGAAAGAAGGCGTTCATCGACTGGTGGGAGGAACAGAATTTTGACCTTTGCATTGTTGTCGCCTACGGACAGGTGCTGCCACCTCGTCTGCTTGATGCGCCATGCTTAGGCTCAATCAATGTTCACACTTCGTTGCTCCCGAAATGGCGAGGTTGTGCACCGATACATTGGGCAATACTCTCTGGAGACAAAGAAACTGGCATAAGCGTGCAAAAGATGGTGCGCGAGCTTGATGCTGGTCCACTTTTCGCTCGAAAATCAATCCCAATCGAGGAAACCGACGATGTTAATTCAATGTTTGAGAAACTTGAAAATTTAGGCTCTGAAGTTATTTTAGAGGTTCTACCAAAAATACTCGCTGAAGAAATTGAACCTACTCCACAGGAAGCCTGGGATGAATCCTATGCACATATGCTTAATAAAAAACACGGTAGGATTGATTGGACACGGTCTGCAACGGAAATAAAAAACCAGGTGCGCGCGCTGCATATTTGGCCTTCAATCACTTTGGTTCGACCGAACGGCGAAGAAGTTAAAATTCACGATGTTGAGATAATTACACAAGCACATTTTAATAAAACTCGCAAAATTGTGCGAGATGCTCGGATTATCGAGCACTTGCGCGGCGAACCAGGTGAAGTGATTTTTGTTTCGAAGACTGAACTCTGGATTGCCAGCGGTGATGAGAATATTTCGGTTAAAATCATTCAGCCGATGGGAAAAGGGAAAATGCCTATTGCCGATTATCTGCGCGGTCGCAAAATCGAAGTCGGCGCAATCTGGCGTCCAAAATCCTGATTCATTTTCCGCGGAGAGCAAAGAGATAATATCAGTAGGACAGGCATCCTTCCCTGTCATAGCTGACACTCATTCGGTAGGACAGGCATCTTTACCTGTCATAGCTGACACTCATTCGGTAGGACAGGCATCCTTGCCTGTCAATACAGACCTTGTACCTGTCATTCCCGACCTTGTTGCCTGAGGTTCTCGATGGCAACACTCGGAATCCAGAAAAATATATTCATTCACGACGTTGTTCCTGTCATTACCGACCTTGTTGCCTGAGGTTCTCGATGGCAACACTCGGAATCCAGAAAAATATAGTCATTCACGACGTTGTTCCTGTCATTCCCGCAAAAGCGGGAATACAGTCTTACCAGTAGGACAGGCATTCTTTGCAGTAATTGTTGGTTGTTATTCATCTGCAACAATCGTTGCTGCATGCCAAAGTTTATCAGCAACTACTCCACCGAGCATTTCTCCTTTAGCACCTACGAAAAGCTCATCATCAACACTCCAAGTTTCAACGTTGCCGAGACCGCCGCCAATTTTTAGTTTGAGTCCGCGAATCATAAATGCGCCCGGCTTAAGAAACTTCGCTTTCCATGGGACACCAGCTTTGCCATTTGCATTCAGCGTAAATTCCAATTCATTATTAGAATTCAATCCTGCATTAGTAATAATTTCCAGGTTTTGAAAAACCCCGCCGCCTTCAAGTTTATTGTGGTATCTCTTTGTTCTATCACTCATCTCGAAGTTTTCAGGCAATGCCACATTATGCGGTCTATATGGAAGAATATAAATTGATACACCAGTAAAATCAAACGGCAGTTTGTATGGATTTGTAATTGTAATTTTACCGTCACTTAAGTATCCACATTGAACAGAAGCAAGCACAATATCCGGTAACGAAACTATGGTTTGAGTGTTTTCATCATTCGCTATTGACAAAGCAATATTTACCGGGTCTGTGTCTAAATTACTATTCGTTTCACCATCAATGTTTTCCGTTAAGCCATCAGCATCAGGAGAAATATCGTTTCTCGTTTGTTCTGCAACTTTCAAAATTGGTCTTCTGCTGTCAGAAAATTGACCTTTTGTCCAATATGCATATATTGTAATCTCAGTGCCAGCAGGTACATTAACCCATGTTCCAGGGGGGTCTTCATATACTTGAATCTGGAACTCAATATGTAATACACCATTATTCGGCAAAGGTGTTGGAGGATTATCCCTTGTATAATCCGGTTGCCTAAGTTCCACAGTTCTATCTTCGGTAGTCCTTTCCTCTTCTAAAAAATTAGTTTCGGTATCAGTTGTATTCGATGCAACTTTGTCGCTAACGATTCTAATTTCTTCTGGAGTATATCCTGGAACACATGCAATGAGATGGACATTTGTTGCACCTCGTCTAGTTGTATTCATAAGAAAAAGTTCCACAAAACCATTCTTTTCTGATTTTACTTCGACTACTTTACCGTATATCACGCCTCCATCCCCCTCTACTGCTCCGCCAACGTCAGTAGTGCCGGGTGGCGGAACAGGAGTTGTTGTATCTCCGCCGAAAACAAAAGAGCAGACAAAAACGAGAGAAACCAAAACAATGACCTTTTTCATTTGAACCTCCAAAAAAAGTTCGTCATATGAAAATGTAATATATTTTACATATATAACAAAAATTATTTTTAAATTACTGATATATGTTAAAATTTAATGCTTCGTTTTCCTGCTGTCAGGATAAATCATTAGTTAGGATTCGAAAGAATATGCATATCTGCAAGTCTGGATTCTTCACTTCACTACGTTCCGTTCAGAATGACACTGGAGTGGTGTTTTCTTTACGAAACCTGTAAATTCCGTGAAATATGCAAAGAGTACGGAAAGAAAATGGGTGTTTACACTCCTGAGAATGACAATTATGCAAGGTTGTGCAGGTTCTTGGCGAGTTTGTCGATGGATTTCGCGGTGTTGAGCGTAGAAACGCTGATGAGGAGCTCATTTTCTCGCTCAGGATAAAACCAGCTCAGTGGAATACCCGGATACATGTGATACTGAGCGAGTTTGCGGAAAAGTGTGTCTGCGCTGTCGGGAGTATTCAAAACGAATTCGCGATAAAATGGCGAATCATATTTCAAGGAAAAACCATCGAGTGCCGACAATTTTCGTGCTGCCAGATGCGAAAGCTGGGTTACCCGCTCGGACTGCTCGAAAAATCCTTCTTTTCCGAACATCGACATATAAACAAGCGCACGAAACGCCATCAATCCCTGGTTTGTGCAGATGTTTGAGGTCGCTTTTGCTCTGCGAATGTGCTGTTCACGGGTTTGCAACGCCAACGAATATGCAGGTGCACCATCAGCATCAACCGTCCTGCTCACGATTCTACCGGGCATTTTGCGCATAAAATCGCCCTTTTTGAAATTGCCGTCGCGAGTCGAGAAGAACCCGAATCCAGGACCGCCATAATTCGAGTATGCACCCAAAGGCTGACCTTCGCCGATTGCGATGTCCGCACCATATTCCCCTGGAGTTTTCAAGATTCCAA
Organism: Planctomycetota bacterium; assembly: GCA_021106775.1. Next base: position 9,036 of record JAIOTL010000022.1, read on the forward strand.
GACTTATCGGCTCGACAACTGAAATCAAAAGTGCGCCAGCATCATGAATGACTTTGGATAGCTCGTCCATATCTTCGAGAATGCCCAGGAAATTGGGCTGTTGAACGATAACACCCGCAGTATTCTCATCAACAACATTCTTCAAATCATCCGCAAGAATCTTGCCTGTTTTCTCGTCTTCAGCAAGAAACACGATTTCATGGTCGATGAACTGGAAATATGTTTTAAGCAATTGCTTGAATTCATAGTGAATCGCACCCGCAGCAACAACTTTATTCCTCTTTTTCTGCGAATTAATCGCCATTAGCGCTGCCTCAACCGTTGCAGTGGCACCATCATACATCGATGCATTGGCAACATCCATTTTGAGAAGCCTTGCCATAAGTGTCTGGAATTCGAAAATAACCTGCAGCGTTCCCTGACTCGCTTCTGCTTGATACGGTGTGTACGCGGTCAAGAACTCGCCAAGCCCTGAGAAATGGTCAACAAGATGCGGGATGAAGTCTGGATAACAGCCGCCGCCGAGAAATGACATCTAATTCAACGGCATAATAGCCTTTGCCACCGCCTGCATGTGCTCCATAATCTCGAATTCGCTTTTGCCCTCGTCGAGATTGAGCTTATTCTTATAGCGTAAATTATCTGGAATACTCTGGAAAAGCTCGTCAATTGAATCAACGCCGATTTTCTCAAGCATCTGCTTGATTTCCTCGTCAGTATGCGGTGTATATTTCATGTGTCCCCAATTAATATGCATCGTAAAGATTTATTTTTAAGCGGATATTTTCCAAATATTACGGATTTTTGCAAGAAGTTAGTTTTGCAGATAGCTGAAACTTGGAATTTAATCGATTAATCGTGAATTCCAGGCAGGTTATTTTCATCGTCATCGTCATCATCTATGCCAGGCAGATTATTTTCATCATCAATCGTGGTACCGATATCCTCGCTATACTTCAGCATAGACATTTTTTTCTCAAACATTTCGTTTTCCGATTTTCTCAAAATCTTCGGCTCATAGTTCTCGAATTCAATTCCTTTGAGAAGCGCGTAAATTCTGGCTTTGTTGACATAGCATTTTTTGGCGTATGTTTTCTTCACCGAATCCCATGTAAGTCGATATCCCTGAGAAACTTTGCCGTTAAATGCTTTCGCAAGTCCGAAATATCCCTTGAAAAGCGCGATATTACGATGTTTCTCACCGACAAACGGCGCAATTTCACACAAAAACTCAGAATCGGTCAAAATCTTATCAATATCTTCGACTTCGATTGTGGAATTTTGGTCAATTTCATCGAGAACGACCATTTTATCTTCGACATAATTTCTCGATTCCATATATCTCATAGCAGGATACAAAATGAGTGTGAAATTCGCGACAAGAAGTACAATTCCTGATGACAAACGCAAAAATGAGGTTTTCCCGGTAAGCATAACTGAAATTGTAAGCGCAAACAACAGATGAATGCACGCACCAAGCCAATAACCAGTATAAATCAACAAAAGTGTATTTACGAATAAATTCACCCAGGCAAGCACAATTGCTACCCCGCAGGCGGCACGAGTGAATTTCAGCAGCTCGATAAACGACACAATCGCAATAACAAAGGTAAAAAGCGACGTTATGAGTAAACTGGCAAGAAGTCCGAATTCACCTGAACCCGATTGAAAATGGTTGAACATCAGGCTTGCAACAACGTTTGTGAACCAATACAAAATAAATACTACAGCCACAAAAATCAGCACAAATCTCGACTGCTCAAGGTCTTTGAGGTTTAGTCGCTCGATAAGAGACTGCCTTTGCAATGCTCTCTTGCTTTTTCGAAATTTATCAGGTAGTTTAGTATTGTTCATAAAATTTTCCGCTAACATAGACAATATTAATAATGGTAGATGGAAATTCAAGTATTGATACATATTCAAACGCATTTCGTGCTGTTGGGATTACTTTTAATGATATTTTAACTCAAGATTCTGTAATGATGAGGGAACTTGAGCAAGCGAAGACGGCAGCAAAAAGTGATGTGTCAGTTATGATATTGGGTGAAACCGGCACAGGAAAGAATTTAGTAGCACAGTCGATTCATAACGAATCCCAGCGAATTGAGCATTCTTTCATTTCCGTGAATTGCTCTGCGATACCTGACACACTTTTGGAGAGTGAATTATTCGGGCATGAAAAGGGAGCGTTTACCTCTGCGGAACGTCAAAGACGCGGTTGTTTTGAAAGAGCGAACAATGGTACGATTTTTCTCGATGAAATCGGAGAAATGACACCGGAAGCACAGGCAAAAGTCCTGAATGTCATCGAATATAAACAGTTTTCGAAGGTTGGCGGTGAAGTTCTTCTGAAAACAGATGTGAGAATAATCACCGCAACAAACAGAGACCTGGCATTGCAAATTAAGCGAAAGAAATTTCGGACAGACCTGTTTTATCGATTAAACGAAGTTGTCGTGATGCTTCCGCCTTTGCGCGACCGAATTAAGGATATTCCTCTATACGTAAAATATTTTATTTCCGAAGCGAACGAAAAATATTCGCGAAATGTGAAAAAGCTGACAAAAAGCGCGATGCGCATGCTTGACAATCATAAATGGCTCGGAAACGTTCGAGAACTCCGCTCGGTGATTCGTTCAGCGATTGCTGTGAGCAAAAAAGACATTATCGACGATAAGGACATAACTTTGATGAGCATTCCGCTTGGAAATGTTTCATCAGATGTAACAGATAAACAACAGATTTTGTCAATCGTTACGACAAACGATGCTGATGCTCTCCAAGACACACACCTCAACATCAAGGACGATCTGAGTCTGGAAACATTCGAGCGAAATCATATCTTGAAAGTGTTGAAAATGGTGAAGTGGAAGAAAAAGAAGGCTTCTCAACATTTGAATATTTCGCGTCCGACATTGGACCGCAAAATCGAGCTTTACGGCTTAAGCAAAAACATGGACGATTAGCTGTGCTGTGTTTGAAAATTCGAAAATTTGTCATTCCTGCGAACAAAGACTGACATCGAAGGTTGTTTATCAAACATAGTTCAGCAAAGGTAGAAAGTATCAACTATGAAGAACAGAGCGATTTTTATACTTAGGATTGTCATACTTCTGCTTGCGATTATTGACTCCGCGTATTTATTGCTGATGGAGCAGGGATTGGCGAGTTGTTCCGTTACCGGCGAAAGCACATGTCTGACAATTCTGCCTGTTTATTCCAATCATTTGTTCATCCCCATGCCGATTCTCGGAC
>JAIOTL010000249.1 GCA_021106775.1 Planctomycetota bacterium
CCTGTTTATTCCAATCATTTGTTCATCCCCATGCCGATTCTCGGACTTTTCGGATTCTTTTTACTTCTTTTTTTCACAATTTTTGCCCAAAAACATGCAAAACTATTATACATGAGAAGGTTTGCAGCATTTACTGCATTCCTTTTCAGCATTTACCTGATGTCTTATATGTTTATTATCGTCAGGAATTTATGCCCGTTATGCACATTGTCGTTTTTTCTTAGTTTATGCTTTGCAGCACTGGAATTGATTGAGCTTGAACGGAAAAAACTCAGAATTACTGCGTCTTTGCTGACAATCATTGCAATTATTGTAATTTTTGGAGTTTTTCTCGTTTCAAAACACTATAATCCGCAGGAAGTTTTTAATCAGAATAACGAGAAATTTTTAACAAACGTAAAAACTCTCGATGCTGATTATCGTGCTGTTTCAAGGGCATCGGACAAGCCGATTGTTGTTTATATTTATTCATGCAAGTGTAAATTCTGCATGTATTACACTTCCGAAGTGCTAAATGCTGATAAAGTCGAGAATGCCTTGAGAAATTACAGAATTTTCAAGCTAAACATCAGCAGTAACAACGAATTTTTGAAATCAATCGAAACTAAGGTAAATCAAGTTCCAACACTTGTGATATGGGCACGGAATAAGGAATTGCAATACCTAAGAGGAGTAAAATCGGTTAACCGAGTTGTGGAATTTTTACAGCAAGAAAATAAAAGCAATTTGGAGGAACAATAATTATGCAAGGTTTGCTGGTTTTGCTCTCTGGACCTTCGGGCGTCGGGAAAAACACGATTATCGATGAACTACGCCAACTCAAGCCTGACCTCTATGAGTATTCGATTTCCGCTACGACGAGAACACCGCGAGGCAACGAAAAAGACGGGGTTGAATACTATTTCATTTCAAAAAGTATGTTTTTACAATGGATTGAAGACGATAAATTCCTGGAATGGGCGATGTATAACGAACACCACTACGGCACGCCACGGAAACCTATTATTGACAGGGTTTCAAAAGGCAAGGTCATGCTGACTGAGATTGAGGTTAAAGGTGCGCTGCAAGTGATGCAAACGGACATGAAGCCTTTCAGCATATTCGTTATGCCTCCTGACAAAAACGCTCTCTTAAGCCGTCTGAAATCTCGGGCAACAGACAACCCAGCATCAATCAAAAAGAGACTCGAAATTGCCGAGTGGGAAATGCTCCAAGCCGATAAATTCGATGAAACTGTTGTAAATGACGAACTAATTGAGACGGTAAAAACAATCGATAATATAATTTTAAACCAATTGAAAATTGAAGAGGGGTAGTTTGAGATGCGATATAACAAATATCTTAATACATCATTATTCGCTTCGTTTTTTGGTAAAATTGCATATACTTTCTATACAGCATTTCTGCTTTTAGTTTACAACACTGTCAATAGGGGCATGCAAGCATGCTTTTCTTTAGCAGGCGTTGTGAAAAAAGGCGGAAAGTCCGCTTTACCTGTATTTAATAACTTCTGTTGAAATTGCCCTGAATTGGAGGATGGTCACCAAATGTCCGAAAATCTGTACCACAAATTACTTGACGTTAATCCTGAAGTTTATAGCCCTGATTATTATCAGCTGCTGTTAATTGATGGAAATAACCCGTCCCCTGCATTAATTGAATCTCAATATAAAAAACAGATGAGCAAAGTTCAGAACGTCCGTTCAACAAAATACAAGGATTTCGTTGAATTTCTCAAAGGTGAGCTAAAGCAGGCGCGTAGGATTATCAACGACCAGAAACTGTGTATCAAATACGTTGAAAGTAGAAAAGAAAAGTCATCAAAGAGATTGGGCGATATTGTTGAGATGTTTATCCAGATTTCAGGAAATTTGTCAGAAATTGAAATCAGGGAAATACACAGACGGGGCACTAACTTTAATCTGCAACGCAGAGACATTGACAGAATCATTGACGAAAACCTTCACGCTCTGGGTTGTAAGAGAACAAGGGCTAGCCATGAACAGCTTAAGCGCGCCAGTGACATTATGAACAGGCGTGCAGAATTAGGGATTGTCAGCAAATCGCAACTTTTGTATCTTACCGAAAACGGGCTGACAACACGTAAGCCTGATGAATCCGTGAAGAAAAAGAAGGAAACTGATGTCAAAGAAGCGAACCAACTGAAAAAAGACGCGCTGAAACTCAATCAGCTTGCAGAACGCAAGAAAAGATTAATCCCGTTTTTCATTTTTACCAAGGTTTTGAACATACTGGTCAATGTTGTCGGATGGGTTTTAATAATCGGTTTACTCTTCATTATCTTATTTATGAAGAATAACCCGATGGTAAAAGACGGTGTGTCGGCTGTTTTCGACCTTGAACCTGAAACGATTTACGTAAATAAGCCGTTGGTGGACGTAAATAAACCGACAAAAACAATGCTTGATGAATTCAAGGAATCGTTCGTCAATCCTGATAAAACGGTCGATTATCATACAAGAATAAAATCCGCAAGAACCCAGCTCATTGAGTTATGCGACAAACTTGAGGGCAACAAAGATTTCGAGCAAAAAAGCAAAGCCATCGATTTTTACCACAATATTGTTGCGCCATCGTATTATAACACTCAGACGAAATGGGATTGGAAAATGTTTCTCAAGCCGATTGATTTCGCCCGTTACGTGGATTTTTATCCGGAAAATTATGCGGAATTCGCTGCGACTGATACCGAGTTATTGATTCCATTCGGGGGATATTTTACGACAGGCATGATAAATGTTTCAGGCTCTTTCACAGATTCAAACTGCAATTTCGGATTGAATCTACACACTAACTCGAAATCTGCATTTAAAAAGATAATTTTATACACTGATGAGAATGGTGATTATTTCATCAAATCAATTCCCGGTGACAAAAAAAATATAAACATTGAAAACATTTTACGGGGAAAAAAGATTGATACCAGTTTCCCGCTTGCAGAATTCACGCTTCAACTTGATGCCAGAACATCAATGAATAAAGACAATAGAAGTGTGATTCAGTTAAATTACCTGCTAATAACATCCGATATAAAAGGAAATAAGGTTCAAACCCCGTTGTTTGACGAAATACCTTCAGTTGAAAAAGAAGGCAGTCGTCTTGCATTGTTTGTCGGGAAAGATTCTAAAATTAGAATCAAAAGAATATTAGTTGAACCTTATAACTAATTTTGTTAAAAAATTAGTGTTACAAATCGTTACAACAACAATATTCAAATACTTTTTGAAAGGATAAAAATGAGAAAGTTAATTGTCTTTGCTCTCGTTTTCTCATTTTCATTGGCAATTATCGGCTGTAAAAACCCTACAGAGGGTCCTTCGATGAGAATTCCTGCGCCGAAAACTGATGATACAATAGCATCTGGAAAATATAAAAAGTTTTCAGATTCACAAATCAGGACAGCTTTGACAAAGCTTGAGAATGTTACTCAGCTTGAAGTCATTGACAATTACAAATTCCAGATTGGGGATAAATTCAGGTTAACTGTTGACAAACAACCTGACTGGACAACCGATTGCACGGTTTCACCAAGCGGTAAAATCAAATTCGGATATCTTAAGAAACTGATTAAAGTCAGTGATCTAACTCTTTCACAAATTGCGTCAGTTTTTGAGCTCGAACTAAAAAAATATTTCAACGAACCAATGGTCAAAATCGATAACATTGAATACTCACCAAGCATCAATACTGTCAATGTCATCGGGTTTTTAAGGCATCCGGGCAGAATCAAAGTTAAAATTGGCGACAGAATTATGGACTTGATTTCTCAGTCTGGTGGTATCGAACGCAAATCATATGGCAGCAGCGGGTCGGAAGCGAATAAACCAGCAGTGGATTGGAACAGGGCTTATATTGCTCGCTATAACGAAGCTAAGAAAATGCATGAGATTATACCCTACGTCAGCCTTTATGAACTTCTTGTAAAATCAAAGATGAAATACAATATCAAGGTTAAGCAAGGTGATATTATTTACATTCCCGAAGCAACATATGATACTAACAAAGTTTATGTGCTTGGAGCAGTTAGAAAACCGGGTGTTTTCAATTACTCATCGTCGATTTCCTTAATCGAAGCACTTTCACTTGCAGGTGGATTCACCAACTTGGTTGCTGAGGACGAATGGGTTTACATTATCCGCAACTCGACCGATACCAATAAGGTTCATGTTTACGTAGCTGAACTTCGCAAGCTTCTGACCGGCGTAAAGAAAGCAGGAAAATTTGTTACAAACCCGTTGCTTCAGGAATCGGACATTGTTTACGTAGATACTTCAGGTATTACTGAATTTGGTTACTGGCTGCGCAATTTCCAGCCTTTCTGGGGCGCAACAATCGGCGGTGCGTCAGATGTCGCATATGATGTCAGCTATATTATCAAATAAAAATAATCAAAATCTTTGATAAGTCCGGTGTTGCCGGGCTTTTTTTTTTGCTGCATATTCAGAATAATTTTTTTGTGTGAATTTTACTCTGGTTCATTATAATTCACTTAATTGAAAACCTGACTAAGTTGAAGATACCATGGAAGAAAACAGCAAGGATAACAGCAGTCAAAAACCGAGCCGAAACGGGAACGGGAATAACATTGAAGAGAAATTGAGTATCGGCGATGTTATCGGTGGATGCGAGTTGCAGAAATTAATTGGAAAAGGTGGAATGGGTGCTGTTTTTAAAGCGCGTCAGCGTTCACTTGATAAAACTGTTGCAATAAAGGTTCTATCACCAAGATATTGGAAAGACCGTGTTTTTATCGAAAATTTTGTCACCGAAGCGCGAATCGCAGCAAAAATCGATCATCAAAACGTCGTACAAGTTTTTGACACCGGTCTGGATAACGGCATCCCGTATATTCTTATGCAATTTGTGTCAGGGAAAACACTTCGGCAGAAAGAGAAAGAACGGAATATACCGTTTTCGGAATTGCTCGATTATTTTATCCAGGCAACAAAAGGTCTGCTTTCCGCTCACTCACAGAAGGTCGTTCATCGGGACATCAAGCCTGAAAATCTGATTATTACGCTGGATGGTTCTTTAAAAATAACTGATTTCGGTCTTGCCAAACACGAAAAAGATATTCCAGATGATCTCCCAAAAGATGGCAAAATCATGGCTTCCGCTAGTTTTATGTCGCCTGAGCAGGCTGATTTGCATCCAATTGATATCCGCTCAGACCTTTATTCGCTTGGCGTTACGTTTTATTCACTGTTTACCGGAGTGAAGCCGTTCTGCGGAAATTCTCATCTCGAATTCGTGCTAAGACACCATCTTGACCAACCTTTGTGCGCAACCTTACAAAACCGTGATATTCCGCTATCGCTTTCAGCAATTTTGAACAAACTTATGCGCAAACGCCCGTCTTTCAGATACCAGAGTGCCAACGACCTGCTTATTGACCTCGATAAAATAAAAGCAGGTCAATACCCGCGAACAGAGCAGAACTGGCGATTCGAGTCGTTTGCAGTATCGAAAGTCGATGCAAGCACAATTGTTAAAAGCGGTGTTTCTGTTTGCATTCGCTCGCAAAAGGATAGTAAGAAACGAAACGAACCCTTTAGTAATCTTGGTGAAATGATGCATGCTAAGGATTTCGTAAAAATTATCAAACCATCAGTTAAAGATAAGAAAATGCCGGAAGACCTGCAATTTCTCATCCCGAAAAACCTGAAAATACCAAAAACTACAAAAAAAACACAGCTGCAAATTGATGCATCAGAGATTTCACTCACAGAATTCATTGCCAAACCAGAATTAATGCGCGACGAAAACGGAATTCCAAATCATACACTCAAGCGAGCACCTATTGACGTTGATTTTGTTGGAAAGACGTTAATTCTGTATTTCAGAGACATTTTTACAAGTGAGTTACAGATTCAGCACTTTTACGATTTACTCGATCATTTCCCATATCCGTTTGATTATACGGTACGATTTGTTTTCGAGGACGATGTAAAGCTTGTGAATGCTGACATCCGGTGGCTCATTGAAGCACATAATCTTATTAATCGAAAGAAAGGCAGTCTGAATATAAAAATCCTGTCCTCACGTGTTGAAGATTTCTTCGAAAGGAATAATCTGGATGATTTCATCGATATTGATTTCGATAGACATCAGAAAATCGAAGAATCATTCATGGATTACTCCGACATTATCAATGCTGTGGTTGATGAGGTCGTTGAGGAAGTTGATATTATTGACGAGAATTCACAAATTGAAATAAAATCAGCAAATAAAGTCGAGGTGATTATGAACGAAAAAAACAAGAACGAAAAGAAAAAAAATGATGAAATCATCGACGAACTCGCGCTAACGGACGATGAATCCGAGAAAATGCCGGTTGAAGACCTTGAACCTGTTGAAGATACTGAAAATGTCAAAAGCGATGTAACCGAGCATGGATTGAAGATTCAGGAGAAGATAAATCTGGGTGATTTCGACGGTGCATTCCGGCTTGCTAAGAAATTCATCATCACAGGTAAGGGAATTACGCCTGATATTGATGAAGTATTCTCCAAGATTGCTCGAAAGTTTAAGTTTGAGGGTGAAGAATTGATGAAGAAGAACGAGTTTTCAAAAGCAAAAGAGTTGTTCGAAAAGGCAATTGAAATTCGCAATGCCGATGCGGACTCGTATCTTTTCAAGGGATTGTGTTTGAAGAAACTCGGAAAACTTACCTCGGCAATAGAATTTATTAACGCTGCGATAGATTTGAACCCTAACAATGCAAATTTTTATTATAACCGGGCGATTATCAAATCACGATTAAAGAATGCTGCTGATGCGATTTCCGACTTGTCCAAAGCGATAGAAATCAACCCTAATCATGCCAACGCGTTTTACAACCGTGGGATAGCATTTGAGAAGAAGAAAGAGTTTGCCAATGCACTCAGTGACTTCAAGAAAGCATTAAACCTCAATCCTGATTATCGCAAAATCCTTACGCCGCGACTAAAGAAGATTGCCATCGAACTTGAGAAAAAAACCTAACAGCTACGTTTTCTATGTTTCTTATTGCCTTCATGAAAAATGTTGTTTAAGTTTTGAAATATTGTATATTTAATACGAACAAACGCTGATATTGCGAGTTATTTGCTGCTAATATCGAGTCTTACAACACCTAATTCACCTGATAGGAGAAAGTTTTATGAAATGCATGTATTCTCCCTTTGTTATTTTCGTGATTTTAGTATCTATCGCATCTTCCGCATATGCTGAATCTGACGTCCTGTTTGACAACACGCTTGAATACATTGAATTCTCTGAATTCTTATCGACTACCGATAATGCCGGACCGTTAGCACCGGATGCTTCATATTTTCGGCAGAGTTTTTACATCGAAACATCCGTTTCATGGGGGATTTTTGGGAAATCAATTAGCAACGCCTTTATAGATTTGTCAATAGGTTACAGGCGTTTTAACATTAATGGCGGATTCGAAGTTTCTATGGGGCGGGAATTTCTGACGATTAATGATGATGACGAAGATGATGAATATGAAGATAGTTCTGTAGAAGGTGATTTATTTTTGATAAAATTTGCACTATTCAGCTTCCGCAATAAAGATTGGGATGACAAGCATCATACATTGGCAGGAATAGGTGTTGATATTGGGTTTGATGATGTTGACTATGATGGATTTGAGATTGGCTTAAACGGCTTTATTTCGATGCTTCTAAGGCAGTTTTATCTGGTAAAATTGGGTGTTTTTGCAAAATATGTTGAAATTGGAAGCAGTAAAACATTTTGGATTGGTTTTACAATTGGTTGGATTGGAATAGATATTGAATTTTTCTAATAAATTCAGCAATTGAAGCTATTTATTCTTTAGGATTGCGCCGGTGCCTTTGCTGCCGTCAATGACGATGCGCAAATTCTCTTTAAAACGCACATGACGGACATGCTCGGTTTCATTTAACGCTTTCTGCTTGTTCAGCCAGTCATAATCCAGCTTACCACCGAGATTACCGAAGTTTACCGTGAAATATCCGATGCCAAGCGAAGTAATGTTCTGGAAGAAGTGCGTGCCCTGCGACGGTTTCACGCTGATGTCTTGCATGTCGGTTTCTACGATGAAGCGCACGTTTGAGATGTCGGACCAACTCACAGGTATGCCGAGCCAGCGGTCAGCGGTGCCCCATCGACCCTGACCTATCAAAATATATGTACGGTCTTCCTTTTTGAGCTTGGCGTTTATTGTGCTGACTTCGCGGGCGATTGTTTCGGTCAAAGTTCTGTTGAAATTCTCTGGTTTTACGTAGATTATATCGCGAATATCTTCAAAAAAACCATGCCCAAGTGCTTTGTTGGAAAAACATATCACTTCGTCGAGATTGACATTTTCAAGTGTGTTTTCCGCTTTGGTTTCACCCACAACCAACGGTCTAATCTGCAGAAAACCAAGTTCATGAACGGGCATATTTTCATCCTTCAGATTAACTGCGAACTCGATTTCGACTGGTGTACCAAGTGCGGTATTTCCGAGGTGAAAGAGGAATTTCATTGTCTCAGCAAGAGGAAACAGGTCATATTTCAAAATTCCCGACATTGTTACAAGCCTGACCCCTTGCCTTGAAATACCGTCATATACCGCGTCATTTTCTTGTGAATAAACCGAACCAACAGGATGGAGAGTTTCGTCCTTTTCAGCGACATCAAGCGCGAATTTGTTGATGTTGTAATCTGCGATTCTCGGAAAATTCATATTCTGTTGTTTGCGCCCCAATTTTGGGGAAACGAACATACGTGTTGACATTGTTGAGAGTTTCCCCGCAAGCATTTCATCCCAGGGTGGTCCTGGCAATTTCATGTTTAATGCCAGAAATTCTCTTTGTGCGTAATCGAGATAATCCTTCGTACTTGAGAACTGATACAATTTTTTGGGATATTCAGGCGAAAACCGTACGCACAACCCGCCGTCAACGACTGTTTTTCCCAATCCCAAAGCGACCGAGACTACTCCGTCTTCAGCATTCATGCCTTCCATGGGATAATAATCGTGGGAACGACCTACGCCAGCAAGGTTCGGGTACAAATGGTCATCGTGAACTTTGCCCACAATCTCCTGAATAATTACCGCCATTTTCTCCTCTTCCAGACGGTTCGGCGTTGACTCGATATAACTTTTCGAATCGGAATAATATGTCGAAGCGTAAACAAGTTTAATGGCGTTGCAAAGCTCCTCAAGTCTGACATCGACATCGTCATTATTATTTGGAATCATGTACGTTTTGTAAACTCCAGCGAAGGGCTGAAACGACGAATCCTCCAGCAGACTCGACGAACGGACAGCGATTGGTTTGCGCATGTGCAGTAGAAAACTTCTCAGCGAATATTTCACGGAGTCAGGAATCTTCGAGTTCAAAAACGCTTCCGTTATTACGAAATCATCGTCAACTTTCATAACAAAAGAGATTAATTCGTTTTTTTCCATGAAAAGATCGAAAATTTCGGTCGTGAGAACAAGGGAATTTGGTACGAATATTCGGACATTTATAATATGTTCGTCAATATGGTAATTATTCAGCAACGAGTTGATAAATGCGAGACCTCTGCCCTTTCCACCAAGCGACCCGTTACCGATTTTCATAAATTTCGACTCAACGTTGATGCGTTTTACCGAAAAATCTTCAATCATACCTGCAGATGACAGCTTCAACAGTGTAAGTATTGATTTCCTTAAAAATTCGCGAATTTCTGAGCTGTTGTCGAAATCCTCAACGTGTTTTGCTCTCAGTATAGATGCAAGCTCAAATTCTGTACGTGCCATGAGCCAGCGTGAGAAATGATTGCTGAAACCGTGAAAAAACAGCGAATCATCAGGAATTGTCTTAATCTTCTGTGCCATTGAACTTAAATCGGTCGCCCGGTCGATAAACTCGCCGTTTGGATGCCTGAATACAAAATCACCGAACCCAAGCTTTTCCCGCATAAATGCTCTAACATCAGTTAAAAGAGTCGGAGAACGTTTGTTGATGAAACTTACCTCATGCTTTTCAGCCCACTTTCGATTAGTTTCATCAGACGACTGCATAAGTATCGGAATATCTATCCTGTGCGCTTTCACTTTCTCCGTAAACTTGATTCCCGCTTCCTTTTCGTGCTTACCTTTCATTGGAAACGCAGCATCGGTGATAACTCCGAGTACAAATTCTTCGTTTTTCTCGAAAAGCGCCATCGCATCTTCATACGAATTAACCAGAAGCACCTTCGGTCGAGCCCGCATTCTCAGAAGTTTCTGCAAGCGGTTTACACCTTCCGCCATGAGTGCTTGCGTCTGCTCAACAAGCTCAGTGTACAGAAGAGCAAGATACGATGAATAGAATCTCGGTGAATCCTCTATGAGAATAATGCTGTTGACTCCTGCAATCTTCGCATCTTCTTCCGCGTTCCATTTATCTTCGACATATTTGATAATCGCTAGAAATATTCGAACATCCCCATTCCAGACGAAAACCTTGTCAATCCCGGGGATAGAACCTGTCTCGACAATCGCCCGAAGTTCACGGTTGTCGTAGGTCATTAGAATCGCAGTTAAATCAGGATACTTTTCCGTGATAGTCCGCCCGAATTCAACCACATTCATGCTTCCAACACGCGGAATGGTGATTAGCAAATCATATTGCTTCATCTCAAGCGCATTAATAGCTTCTTCCGCAGTGGAAACCCGCTCGATTTGTGGTGTCTGCCGAAGATTCAATTCAAGATATTCCGAGAACAAAACTTCGTTAAGCACTGCATCTTCGGTAATCGTGTAATAATCGTACAAGCTTGAAACGAGCAGAATATTATGCACGCGTTTACTCATCAGCCGGTCATAATGAATAACTTTTAAATCTTTGCGAGAAACTATTTTATCAATTGCAGGGTCTTTCATTTTCTACCTTTTATCCTTTACATCCTCATCGTCTATATTAAACAATTACTATTACTTGATGTAATAACGAAGATTCTTTTGCACACCTCATCCAATTTTATATGCTTCTTATTGAAAATAAAACACTTACATAAATTGATTCCTTATGTCTTACCACAGGTTTCTAGAATACGAGGTTTAAATGATTCAGTCGATGACAGGTTTCGGTAAAGCTTCAGCAACTTTGAGCATTGGTTCAGTTGATATTTCTATACAGGCGGTGAATAGTAGGTTTTTCAATGCGAAATGTAGTCTAAGCGATATTTTCCGACCATATCAGTTCGAGATTGAAAAAAGAGTCAAAAGCTTTTTAATTCGCGGAAGTATCAATATTTATGCAAAATTTATGCCGATTGAGCAGCATCCCAGAGTCAAACTTAATCCCGACATTGCAATGTGGTACAAACAGGAAATACTCAAATTGGCTGAGATTATCAGTCCCGACGACGAGGAATTTTACATCAGCCAGGATGTACCGCTGAACAATCTCGTTATCGACAACACCATTTCAATAAGCGAATTTCTTGACCTACCAGGCGTGATTGTCGAAGAAGATGAGATGCTTGATGTCAGCAAGCAAGACCTTATGGAATTGTATAAAGCCCTTGATTCCGCAACTGATGAGCTGAAAGAGATGAGAATCAGCGAAGGTAAAGCGACTTCTGTCGAATTTGCTGATAGAACCGCTACAATGTCAGCACACGCTGACAAAATCGAAGTGCTGAAGGAAACAACAGTTAAACAATATCACAAGAATCTGCAATTAAGAGCGAATGAACTCATAAATAACGCAGGAATCGAAGTAAATGAAGGTGATTTAGCACGTGAAGTTGCGATTTTTGCGGAGCGGTCGGATATTTCGGAAGAGATTTCGAGACTTCGGCATCATATTGTGCATTTTGCAGATTCGCTTGCAAACGGCGGGGAAACCGGTCGCAAACTCGATTTCATTGCTCAGGAGATGCTGCGAGAAACTAACACAATCGCTTCGAAATCGAGCAATTCTGAAATCTCAGAGCATGTTGTTGATTTGAAGGCTGAAATCGAAAAAATCAAGGAACAAGTCCAGAATGTCTTGTAAAAACCGTGCTGAATATATTAAATTTTCGGTAATGGTATAGAAATAATGTTATTGTCATTCCCAACTTGATTTGGAATCGAGCGGAAACAATGACAACATTGAAACCTGTCATTCTGAGGGAGTTTAACGACTGAAGAATCCAGATATTCGTATGTTAGGATTCTTCGCCGCGCACAGAATGACAAGCACAACGTTCGTTTGCTTTCGCAGGAATGACAATCAAACCATTATATGAATACATTATTAAATTTTCATGCATAGGTTAGGATTAAGCAAATCCCGTTAACCGGAGGAATTAAGTTGAGTAAAGATTCAAACAGCAAGGACAAAACCCTCAGTGTTGATAGAAAAATATCTCTAAAAAAACGACCTTTTATCAGGTGGATTCTGAGAATTGTGTTCCTGCTGATAATTCTGTTTGAAATCGTTTACAAATTCAAGCATCCCGTCGATGCGAAAATTATCGGATTCATCGGAGTCGGCATTTACATATTTTTGCTCTCATCTTCGGTGATAAATGCATATCGAAAGAGCCTGAGAAGCTTACAGTTTGCCATAATCCGCAACAGCATTCTGCTTGGATTCCTATTTGCTGCCTGGCGCTGGATTTTCGGCTATAAATGCATATCCACCGAGATTGGCTCGGAAACCTTCGATTTTCTTCTCGCCTTGTTCCTGCTTATCTGCATACTTTCAGGCATAATTATATCAATACTCGAATTTAGTCGGCGCGCACATCGGTCGTTGATGGACGTTTACATTCTCGTGCTGATAATTTCATCATTGTGCTTTCTTTCTTTGTTTCCGTTTATCATACAGGAATCACAATATCTTCCAGATGGTTTCATGGGGACGATACTGCATTATAGCGCATTGGGGTTCGGCGGATTATTTCTGTTCACAGTTGCCCTGACAATTCCGCTGATTGCATTGTTGTATTTTCGGCGTAAATTCACGAGTGTGATTTCACTGAAATTTGTCGTTAAACGTAAACTTTCGTATCTCGCAATGGCAACTGTCGCGCTTGGGGTTTTCGTGTTAATTATTGTAACAGGCGTTATGGGCGGGTTCAAAGCAGAGCTTAGAAAGAGAATCCGCGGGTCGCAGTCGCATTTGCTTGTTCCGATTTCAATTCCAGGTTCTGTGCAAATTAAAAGCGATTATGAGATTCCGCCTTTTGACGATGAAATCGACAAGCCTGATTTTGCAATATTTTCAGCCCTTCTTGATGTCGAGGATTCAGGTACTTTGGAGCAGTTTCGCAAAAAAGTCGCAAAAAAATATGAGCTTGAATACATAACACTCAAAGAGCTTTCGCGAATACGAGATTATGAATATCAGGAAAAAAATGACCCGTTGATGTATAAGGCACTGAAGAAAAAGATAGGTTTCATCGAAAAAGCAAACAATGCGAAAACCCTTGAAACTGCACTGCGCGAGAAGTTCGATTTTGAGGATTCACTGACAAATCCTGAGATGATTCTTAAAACCCGTGCGATTTTACTCGGATTTACCGAACATAAAGAACTGCGAATAATTAGACATGCTAGGGATTTAGTTGCTCTGTGAAGAACCGATTATCTTGATAAAACCATGCGAAAATATCGCGATATTATCCTAAAACTCAACGATAACGAGTATCGCAAGGAATTGCTGAAATATATTGAAAGCGTTGGAAATGTAACCGATAAGGAATGGTCGGGATTTATGCCCTCTCAATCCAGGATTTACTCGGAATCTAAACGGATTCTTACTTCGACAGCACCTGATGAGAGAATAATCGAAGGCGCATCAGGCAGATTACGGACTATGGCACTTATTATCAAGGAGCAGAACCGTGAAATCGATTATTGCCAGATAATGGCGATAGACCCA
This sequence comes from Planctomycetota bacterium, assembly GCA_021106775.1. Next base: position 13,887 of record JAIOTL010000249.1, read on the forward strand.
AGCGATGACCTTTTGATTTCTGGTCTTGGAACGTATCTTCAGCATGCACTTTATTATGAGTTGAATCAACGGCTTGTAAAAAACCTTTACAACACTGCGATGCAGATAGCACGAGAGTTCTCAGTAACCGAGAAGAATTTTTATACACCAAAAAAAGTACAAGATGCCGATTTAACGCCCGTCGGTAGAGAATTGTTCGCAGAAATTATGACCACTGCCTCACTGGTTTCAAAATCTCCACAGGAAGACCGGTATCCCGAGTTTCCGCTTAAACAGCAGCTTTTACTGAGTGATTTACGCGATCACCTAACAGCAATCATCAACCGATACCGAGATAAAATAATTTCTGAATACATGAATGCTGGACTCTCCTTTGAGCAAGCTCGAGTAAAAGCACGCAAGGAATCCACGGAATATGTACAGATTAATAATATGCGCGGGAAGATTCTCACCGGATATTACTCGTTTGACAAAGCGTTGAACAGTCTTATCGTCGGAAAATATTCAAAATATCTGTGCCTCGATAGCACAATTGAGCTTTCTGATTTCGACACAACGGTCGTAATCACCCCAAAGCTTCTACGGGACGAGCTTATAAAAATTATAAACGCAGGTCGAAAGTTTATTAAAGTGCAGAAGGATTTTAACGATAAACAACTTGCATATGCAAAGATAAAGAAAGAACTCATTGAAACGATGTCAGAATATCTCGAAAATGATTGGAATAACGACAAAACCGCGCTTAAAAACTCCACCAATATCGCAATGTTGGCTTGTTTCCCTGAGCTTTACGACATTGAGGGTCAAATTACAACTGATGAGCTTGATGAAATTGAATCGCACCTGTTAAACCTGTTGAAATTGTTCGAAAAAACAACGTTGCGTCTCAGCATGCCAGATGAATCGACATTCTGGGATTATGAAGGTTTCGGAGTAATTTCGCTTGATAAGATTATTGATGCTGATTTCGAAAAAGTTCGACAATATCTACGTTCCATGACCGACGGACAAGCACCGTTTAAGGGAATCGTGCTAAAATGGGACGGCTCGGTCAAAGTTAAAAGCTCGGAAATCACTGAATTGCTTGTTGGTGACATTATCACGGGCATCGGGGACAAAAAGGTTGAAAACTTTGAAGACATCAGGCAGGCTTTCAAAAATCTGAAATTTGAATCAAAAATTTCGCTCAAATTTACAAGAAATAACGGAAAAATCCCAGAAACACTCAATGCTGAGCTGACTTACAATCAGGAATTAATAATTGGCGTGAAACAGCTCATCCCATTCTATCGATTTGAGGAAGATTCCGAACGACTTTACCAAACTCAAAAGGAAACTGCGCAAACTCATCAGATTGATGAAATTGCACTGCCAATTCCTCCGATAATCATTGGCGACCGTATGGCACAGAATTATGGAACAGCGGGAAGCGTGCTATCACCTGGCGTACAATCCCGTCTGCATCTTGCAACCGCCCTCGCTGTATCCGAAGATGGCTCTCTGGAAAAACGATACGAAGCACGCGAAAAAAGCTTTTACCTTTCAGCACTGTTTCATTCGATGTTCTACGAAGACGACCGCAGACGCGTTTACATGCCCATTAAACAGGCATTGATGTTTCTTGACGGTGCTCAGGTCGAAATCTTCGTGGGAATCAAGCTTGCAGACGACAAATATACCGAGACCGAGAAATACAGCAATCTTATATTCGCAGTCCTGGACCATCACATGAAAATGGAAGAAATCAGCTTCAGATACAACATCGTTCGAAGCTGGGAGCAGGAAAAAGCAACACTTATCCAGGCAGTTGATCGCGAGGAAGCACTTCTGTCAGTAGTCCTCAGCTTCATAATTATCTACGCTGGCATCATGATTGTCATCATCATTTACCTCATGGTAAAGGAAAAAACCAAGGATATCGGCATTTTGAAGGCGCTTGGCGGTTCACCAGACGGTATTCAGTCGATTTTCCTGTTTAACGGATTTTTTATTGGTTTCTTCGGTGCGTTGTTCGGGTTGATGGCTGGGCTATTTGTTGTATTCAAATCCAACTGGCTTGAGGACATTATCGAAAGAATCTGGGGTATACGCATTTTCCCTGCTGAAGTTTACTACTTGACGTATATTCCAACGAAAACCGACCCGTCTCTGTGGATAATTATTACGATTCCGACGATTATTCTGTCGTTTTTGTTCGCTCTGTATCCTGCACACAAGGCAGCGATGATGGATCCAGTACAAGCGCTGACCTACGAATAAACAGAAATTAGGATGTTATTTGTCGGAGTCGTCGGATTCTGCCCCATCGGTTGTTGATTTATAGAATTTTCGCATTCTGTCGAAATACTCGATTACAAGCTTGCGTCCTTCAGGCGGAACACCCTGATCAGTCATCGCATCCTGCGCTTCCTGTTTTGAACGGTCTATTGTTGATTCAAGGGTTTTTATTGCTTTCCCAGTCGGCGGCATTCCGCGTTTGAAATATTCACCGATAATCTCGCCCTTCTGCATCATACTCCGAAGCTTGACATCCTTCTCAGCAAAGTCAGTTGCAAGCTCTGAACCAGTTCCACCAGCACCCGAAACATCGCCACCACCCATTCCTCCGTTGGCTTTTCCGCTTTCGTCATTATTTTCACCCTGATTTCCTGAACCGCCGCTCATTTTCGCCAGCAGTGCCGACAGTTTCTGCCCCGAACCGGGACAACCACTACCGCTGTCTCAGCCACCTGTCATGTCGTCCTGTGCCTTTTTTAGTTGGTCCTCCAGCATCTTCATCAATTGCTGATTATTCAAAAGCTTGCTCAAATCACCAAACTCACCTAGGGAATCCATTAAATCCAGCATTTGCTGGTTTGACAGACTGTTCAAATCCAAGCCATCAAGATTTTGTGCCATATTTTCCAGCAAACTTTGCATTTTTTCGTTTGAGAACTGCTCTGAAAGTTGGTTCAGTTTGTCCATAAGCTGTTGTTTTAGCTCTTCGCTTTTGTCCGACTCTTTGATTGCATCAAGCAGATTCTTCATCGTTTCCGAAGCTTTTGAAAAATCACCTTCCTGCAGATTTTTCTCGAATTCGTCCGTTTGTTTTTCGAACTCGCTTTTGTCTGCATTATCGCTTTTCTCAGCATTTTTCGCCTGTTTTTTCATGTTCTGAACATCTTTTGCAAGCTTTGCCATTTCCTTACGTTCTTTTTCGATTTTGTCGCGCAAACTTGAAAGCTCGGACAAAAGCTCCTTCTGTTTCTGCGGATTGTGAAATTTCTTCTTCAACGCTTCCGCTTTTTGCAGTCTATCCTTGAGTTCTTCATAAGATTCGAGCAATTTGTTCGTTTCCTCAAGCACATTTTCGTTTTCCTTGAGTCGCTGCCATTCCGACTCCGATTCCGACAATGACCGGATAGCATCGACGAGATGAAAGTTCTCGGAATCGTACTTTTTCTGCTGTTGCCCAAAATATTGAATTGTAGGAAGAAGCAGAAACAATCCGATGAACAGAATTATGCCAGATGCTGTGAAAATTGAGATTTTTCTGAAATTCTTTTTCAGCATTCCTGAAACGTTGGCGTGCTTGAGAGTCAGCATTGCGTCATAAATCAACGCCTGCTCGAAGTTAGTTTTGTCGTTTACGAGAAATGCAGACGAAATCCGCTCATCACTTTTAAGATAATCATCAATTCTGATTGCCGTCGAAAGTCGCGTGGGAAATTTCCTGAATATGCCGAAAAGCCCGAAACCAAGCACAATTCCCGCAAGAATCGGCATGCTGATGCTGAGACTGATAGGAATCGGATAAAAAATTCTGTCAACGATAATGTTAACAGTAACGATAACTGATGCTGAGAATATGCCTATTAGCGACCAATAAAGAAAGGACATAAGCGCGACGCGAAATCCAGTAATTCTGATTTTGCTCTCGAATTTCCTGTATTCGTCTGAGGTTTTTATCGCCATTTCATCACCATGGGTATTTCTTATAATATTATACCTTTTGGCTTACGAAAATTGCTGATTGTTTTCAATTTTTCATTAAGATGTGTTTGAAAACTCAGTAATTGTCATTCCTGCGAAAGCAGGAATCCATATAATATGCTGAATATTACACCTTCTGGATTCCCAATCAAGTTGGGAATGACATTAAAATATACTTTTTCAAACACAGCCTAACCATGCTTGTTTATTTGTCGGATTTAGGCACTTGTCATGATATAGATTTTCAATTTTTGCTCAGATTTATTCGAAATATTTTCTTGAAGATTGAGCGAAACCGCAAACGTAACCGAAGTTACATTGAGGATTTCGAGATTAATGAGAGGATAAAGATTGGATGAAGCTGGGTGAAAAGTGGGGATTTATTTCGTGTCAAGTGCCTTATCGTCCAGAATGACGGGAACTTTCAGCAAACCTTCGATTTGTTCGGGAGCGTTTTTCAGGGCTTCTGCACGGGAAAACGAGGTTTTTTCGGTGTCCTCTCGCATAACATTCAACAAAGGCTGAGCGTGAACGGTCTCTTTAATCCCTGTAATATCAACCTCTGCAAGCTGGTCAATATACTCAATAATATTCTGCATCTCACCTGCAAGCTTCTCGATTTCTGCATCCTCCATCTGCAATCTCGCCAGAAATGCTACATCTTTCACAGTTTGAACATCAATCATGCTTCACCTCAGTTTTTTATAAAGTACAATTTCAGCGAATAATTTCAACCCGCATATATTTTAATGATATATTAGTAATAAATGTTACTAACAAAGGAGAATGAATTGACAGAGTTTAATCAAGAAACAATCACAGGTGAGATGCTGGCTGACTTCTCAAAGAGTTTCAGAAGTGAACCAAGGTACATTATCGCTCAGAGCGCGATTGCAAACACCGAGTTGAACAAGGTCGCTCTCAACCGCGACAGGTTGACGCAGATAAATCATACATATTCGCATAAACTCGATGATTGGGAAGTAACAAACCAGCAGAAAAGCGGTCGTTGCTGGCTTTTCGCAGGTACAAACTTTCTACGCTACG
>JAIOTL010000421.1 GCA_021106775.1 Planctomycetota bacterium
CTGAAAAAGGAATCTCACATCATAAATTGACAATATTCCGCCCACTTGTTCATGTACACCGAGTTTTTTAACGATGCCTTCGAGTTTTCTGGGTGCAAGAGCAAAATTCTGTGCGAGAAACTCGATTATTTCATCGTTGAAATTAAATTCCATCTGATTGGCTTTGAGTTTTATGATTTCGAATCTGGTCTGGTATTCAGGCTGATTTATTACAGCAGATAATCCTCGCAAAACACCTGCGGAAAATTCTTCACTAAATTCCTTGAGTTCCGCTGGATTCAAATTTCCCGTAAACACCATAAGTTTCTGATTTGTAACAAAATGATTGATAATTTTCTGCAATTCGGAAACTGCGTAAGAATGTGTGGTGAAATGACCGATATCGTCGATTAACAGAGCGTCTGCGTTTTTGATGTGTGTGGTGAACTCAAGCAGCTTATTTGCTTCAACTGCATTCAGATAGGACGAAGTAAAGCTTGCTGCGGACATAATCATAGTTTTGGCATACGGGTCAACCCCGCGGATTTGATTGGCGATTGCATGCAGCAGGTGGGATTTTCCGAGTCCGTGGTCTCCGTAGATAAAAAGCGGATTATACATTGTACCCGGTGATTCGCTGACCGTAATCGCTGCAGTATGCGCAAGCTGATTTGATTTACCGACGACGAAATTATCAAAGGAATATCTTTGTGCGATGTGTGAACATGGCATTTCAAAGTCAGGTGAATACACACTGGGGATGACGATCTGTCGCAGCCCTGATGGTTTCATCGGTTTATTCCCAAGTTTGATTGTCGGTTTCAGTTGATTAAGCTCCTTAGTTGGTGCTTTTTTTGTAAAAAGGTGTGCATCTTTCACCTCGAGGATGTGCATATCAGTATTTACTTTGTTCAAGCCGTTAATGAACTTGACCTTATATTGCTTTTCAGTGATTTTATATATTATTTTCTCAAAAATCTTACAAAATTTATTCTGAAGCTCAAAGGCAATGAATTGATTCGGGCAGTTTATGTGAATCATGCTGGAATTGTTTTCAAAATTCGGTTCAAGTCTTGAGAACCAGTATTTATATTCTTTCGTAGTGTACGCGGTTCTGCTTCTAAGAAAAGATAAAACTTTTTGCCAATGAGTAGGGGTAAAAAAACTCATACTTGCTCCTTAATATCATATTATCCACAAATTCTTCATATACGAAAATTCATACGGCGTAAAATTTCTTGATGTGTCCCGGTTGCTCAGTTAGCACTTGTTTTACGATTTTTATTTTTAAAGAACTTCACTTTTGTGTTTCTGCCTAAGCAGTTTGCTTCTTCCAACAGAATTTTTTTCGTAACCAAGGCACAATCGGCATATCCGATGCAGAGGTTGTAAAATCTACAAGTCCATTCAGATTTCGAAATTTTCCTGCTGTAATCAAAAAGCCTTAGTAAAATATAACTCAAAAGAAAAAAGGTAAAAACACGTATGATTATTTTTTTTTAGGATTTATTGTGATTGTTATTTATCAACATAGTTACGAGTTTGGCAAGTCGAGATAAGTTCTTTAGTATCAACGAGTAATAACGGTCAACAATGTTGATAGAATTTATTATAATTTTGTTAAAATAAATGTGATTGTTGAATCTAACCGCGAGTTTTCCACTAATACACTTATATAACATTGCAATTGTTGCTTTTATAATTATTGCACTGAAAACAATAACTCCGATTTAGCATAACAATTTTTGGTTCATGCTATCAAACCTGACTCAACAGTGGAATTTTAAGCAATTTGTTGTATAATAATGGAATATTTCATATGCTTGAAAGCTTCTGGTCAAGCTCATTGGAGACGGACATGAGTTCACTTAACGAATACAAAATACTCGTACCTAAGCACCCGATTGACATACTTCCGCTTCAATGTGGGACCGAAAAGGTGATTCACAATGAATTGATGAAAAATAAAAATCTGCGAAATTTCTTTGAGTCAAAAGAGTTAAGCAATAAACCGCACGCAATTCGAAGGCGACTTCTGAAAAATGCCATGCGCATAACACCCAGGATGTCGCCGATGTTAAGTAATCTCCTAGATGTTGTGCTTAAAATCGTGAAAGTTGATTTCAATGTTGAATTATTTGTCATAGCGTCCGCGAGTTTGAATGCACAATCACATTTTGACGAAAAAGAGAATGTGGTTTATTTTGTCCTCAATTCAGCACTGCTTGAGCATTTGACGCAGTCCGAATTGCTTTTCGCATTAGGGCACGAAATTGCGAAACAACGTTTTAGATACGACAAAATTGATGTTCAGCTTGCTCTTGATGAAGGCAAAGAGATTCTCGTTCCTCTGACAATTCTGAAACTTATATCATGGGAAAGGTATGCGACAATAACCTGCGATAGAGCAGGATTGCTTTGCTGTCAGAGTTTCAGCGTTGCTGCGACTACACTTTTTAAGAAAACATCCGGGGTTACAACTGGTCAGCTTCAGTTTAATGTTGAAGATTATTTGAAACAGCTTGAAGATGTAAAATCAATTGACGAACACACTGAAACGCCTGAGGATTGGTTCGACTCGAAGCCGTTTTCACCTTTAAGAATCAAAGCACTTGAGCTTTTCGCAAACTCAGATGTATTCAAAAGCTCCATTGGTGACAAAACACCTGCTATTACATTTAATCAGGTTGAAGAAACAATTGAAGAATTCATGAAGATTATGAATCCTTCATATTTCGGTCAGGAAGAAGAGCTTGCATACAAAATGAAGGATTGGCTTGCGTATGCTGCGGTGCTTGTGGCGATGGCAGATGGGGAGATTGTACCGGAGGAGGTAAATCAGATAATTTCGATAATCGGTTATGAGAAATCTGTAAACATTCTTGATGATGCGAAACAACTGGATATTGACAGATTATTTGAAAAAGTTCGGAAACTTGGAGAAGCTGTGTGGGTGAAAGCACACAGGATGCAGCGATTTCAGATGCTGCGGGATCTTGTTCTTATCGCTGCCGCCGACGGGACAATCGATGAGTACGAATTCTATGCACTTGTTGACCTTGCAACAATGATTGAAGTGCAAACAAGCTTTGTAACTGAGGTTATAAACGAGCTTAGCTTGGAAGTTGATAATTGTAAGCAGACATCGGAGCAAAAGCCCGATTTATCTCTGGGACAACATATTATTGCAAAAACTCAGGTTGTTGAAGTTGTAAGTAATATTGAAACCGACAAACAGGCTTCTGTTGAAACTTTAAAACATGAATTTCCTGAGATAAATACAATAAAAGATGGATATAATGAGAAAGAAAACAAGACATAGCTGGTATCTGAAAACTATAATATTGTCATTCCTACGAAAGCAGAATGTAAACCTGTTTTTACTCACGGTATTGACAATAGGGCTCAGGAGTTATTTTACCTATTGACAGTGCTGCAAACAAAAGCAGAAAATCTGCCAGGAAACCAGCAATTTCAGTCAATTAGGCTAATTGGGGGGAAATTATGAAAAAGACTTTAACGGTGGCGTTCACATTTTTGTTTGTGGTTGCATTGGCTTCGAATTCATTTGCTCAGAATTCGAAGGGATTTGGCGAATTGCTTGAGAAAGCAAAGGAGAAGATTGAAGATTTAGTTGATGAAGTCGCTGAGAAACTTGAGACCAAGATTAAGGAAGCGAAGAAAATCGTGGAAATGGTTCTAAAGGAACTCAAGGAAAAAATGGAAGGCAAGAAGAAAGAGCAAGCACCTCAGCCTTATCGTGATAGAGGATATTATTACGAAGATAATTTTGAGAAGAAAATCAAGTATGAAATGGGAGTGAAACTGTTCGAATTGAGTCCGAAAACACGGGAAATGCTAAATCTTGGGGATAAGGGATTGATTGTGGTTCGGGTTGATTCGAAATCGCAGGCAGACGGCGTGTTGAAAGTCGGAGATATATTGCTGACCGCTGATGGTAAGAAACTTGCGAAAATTCAAGACCTTGTGAAGATAATCATGGGAAAGAAGAAAAGTAACTCGATTAAGCTAAAATTCATGCGAGAAAACAAGGAAAAACAGATTGTTTTCAAGTTGAAGGAAAAGGAGTCTCAAACCAAGCCTGATAAAGAGAAGAAGCCGAAAAAGCGTAAAAAGTTCACTGAAAAAGAATTAGATGAAAAGCTTGAGGAGTTTTATAAGGAAGGCGACAAGGAAGACCCTGAAAGTGATGATTGAATTCCCTCAGAATAACAGGATTCTGGATTTCTGCGTTCGCAGGAAAGACAGGCACAATGCTTTGAACGACAGGCTAGGAAGCCTGTCATACCAATACTTAATACTTTTGTAACCCAACCTATGCGGCGTTTCGCTCGGTTGCCGGATTGTTAGTATCCTGAATAAATGTATTGTCAGAATCGTTATTCACTGAGGATGCCAATACTATGCTTGTTTCGTCAGCAATTCGAAGGATAATGCCTATTGAAATCGCATAGAAAAACGTCAAGGAACCACCGAATGAGATAAATGGCAGCGAAATTCCTTTGTTTGGCGCAGTTGCGGTTACAACCATCATATTTATCAGTGCCTGAAACACAATGAGCGATGTAAGCCCCGTCGCCAAAAGTTTTGCAAACATATCATCGGAAATATACGCAAGTCTTAATCCGCAAAGCATGATGAGCATGAAAAGAATCAAAATCATCGATGTGCCGATAAACCCCAGCTCTTCGCCAACAATGGCAAAAATAAAATCGGTTGATTCCTCTGGCAGATAATACAACGCCTGATGCGATTTGCCAAGCCCAACGCCCGTTAATCCACCTTTTCCGAGGGCAATTTTCGCTTGCCGATTTTGATATCCTTTGCCCATGGGGTCAGCTTCGGGATTCATGTATGCTTCGATGCGCGGCTTGATGTGATCGAATTTCATGATAACGAATAAAGACATGACAGGCAGTAAAATCAAAACAATGGGCACAAGATGCTTGAAACGAACTCCCCCAATCAGCATAAGAAAAGTGCCGGTTGTTCCAAGAAAAAGTGCCGTTCCAAAATCAGGTTCTATCACGATTAAAGCACAGAACATGGCGAGAAAACCAAGCAGTGGAAGAAAACCTTCCTTAAACCGATGCACAAGATGCTGGCGTTTCACAAGCAAAACACTAAGCGAAATTATCATGGCAATCTTAGCGAAATCTGAAGGCTGAAAACCGATGGATCCAAAACGAATCCAGCGTCTGGCACCGTTGTAGTTTTTGCCGATACCCGGAATCAGAACTGCGATTAATAACACAAATGCTATGGTTGCGATGATTTTCCAATGTTGCTGAAAGAACGAAAGCTTCAAACGATAAAAAGTGTAAAGCGCAATAAAAGACAATCCCACAAAGAACAAATGCTTTTTTACAAAAAATGCTGAATCGCCAATATTGTTGCTTTGCATTGCGACTTTGCTGGATGCTGAAAAAATCATAATTATACCGATGGAAATCAAACCGAGAACCGCTGAAAACAGAATAAATTTAAGGTGGGCATCGAATTTTAGAATAGCAAATTTCATAATTTTCTGTGATTCTTCAAAAACGAATTGCGATGAATCTTTTATTTTTACGGTTGCTTCCTGCAAAGTTTTCGCAATTTTCTTGGTTGTCGGGATTTTGGAAACAAGTGGTTCGTCCATGTTTTTCAGAGGTTTAATATCAATGTTTACCGCTTCCCGCCTAACTTTGTATTCGGTTTCCGTATCCTCTTCAGGTTCGTTTTCGTGGTAACAATGGGCAGCATAATTATTAATATAGTTGGAATTCCCGTCAGATTCGATATTCGGAGGAGTTTTATTAATATTTGTTGTATCAACTATTGTGTCGCTATTAGGTTTCGGGTCAGTATTTTGCATATTATTTTTCTTGAATTTGCTGACAATTTGCCTTGTTTTATTCAGAATCATATCTGTTGCATTCTTAATTATATCGAGCATCTGCCTACCTCCGGGAAGTTTCAATAATTATGTCTAAAAC